>JAGHEC010000145.1 GCA_021159525.1 Deltaproteobacteria bacterium
GCTCTGTACCATCCCATGCATGGTCTCAGCGGCCAGGCGCGAAAAATCCGGGTCATTGATGTGGGTCTCCACGGTCTCCACCGGGATGCGGGGGTCCAGGGTCTCGGACAACCGCCTAACAAATGCCTCCCTGATCTTACGATCACCCAGAGGCCCTCCGTTGCGATCCGCCTCGGACCAACCGCCCATAGGAATCAGAACCCGGATGTTTTCCGGATGCGAGTTGAGTTTCGACCCTAACTGGTTTGCCAGGAGCAGGGTCTCGTTTAGGTTGAGCCCAATGGCCGATCGAAAGTCATAGAAAAAAATCTTGCGGTCTTGGTAGACCTCCGGGATATAATCTCTGGTAAACTCCAGGACTGCGCAGTCCAGTCCCCCTGGCGTCACCAGGCGGGGGATCCTTAGCCCCGTGTCCGGATTCAGCCGGCCGGGACCGATGCCCGAGCAGTAGCCCTGCTTCAGCTCATCCGCCAGTTCGTGGGTCGCCAGATCCAGGATGCCGTCAAAAAACCCCTGGGCCGCCAGCTCCTCCATGGCCATGCCGCCCGTACCATTGGCGTGAAACGGGATCACTTCGTACTGCATGTCCTCCAGCAGGTCCTTGATCCGTTCAGCCGCCTCGGTGATGAACCCAAACATGGTGAGTGCAATCCGTTTTTTCTGCTCCGTGGTCTCCCATGCGGACGCGGCCATGGCGCACACGGCCCCGGCCGCCTGATCGAGGATCCGTGCCAGGAGGGAGTTGACCCCCATGATATCCACCACGCTGTGGATCATCATGATATCGCGGGTACCCACAGTAGATGACATGTCCCGGGAGGCCACTGTGGAAACCATGACCTTGGGTACCCCAAAAGGAAGCGCCCGCATGGCCCGGCTCGCCACATAGGTGCCCGTGCCCCCGCCGGCAGAGACAATCCCGCAGATTTCCCCTTTTTCATAGAGTTCCCGCAACAGCCTTTCGGCCCTGTCTGCCACAGCGGCCAGGGACTTGTCCCGACCCGCGCCGACCCACCGTGGCTCTTTCTGCATCTCGTGAAAAAGGTCCCTGTCCGGGACAAAGGAGGGCCGGGTGAGGGTCCCCACGTTGATGGCGATAACGGCAAAACCCCGGTTCTCTATGCGGCGCTTCAGGAAGAGGTGTTCCGCGCCCTTGGAATCAAATGTGCCCAGCACGGCAATGGCTTTATGCGTCTGCATGTTCTCTCATGGGACGGAAAAGGATGGACCAGGTGCAAGTTGCGCGACCCCGTGGTCTCCGGGCTATGAAGAGGCATCCTGTTTGGCCTGGATGCTGGCCTTGAAGCGCGCCCAAAATTCCTCCTCAATATCCCGCCAGGCCGCGCCCCACCGTTTTTCAAAATACGACGAGGGCAGGCGCTCCTGCCAGGGCTCCCAGGGACTCCGCCCCTCCTTCGCGGCCTTGAGGATATCTTCTAAAAATGCAACAAGATTCGACAGTTCCTCCTTGGGAATATAGGCAACGGCCCCCTCTTTGATGGACCTTACCAGATTTGTGGGCGTGAATGCATGGGCCGTCAGCATGGCGGCCGGGACCTTTTTCTGCCGTGCTGTTTCCAGAAGGGCATATCCATTGACGCCCATGATGTCGAGGATGGCCATGTCAAACGGCTCAGATATCAGCAAGGCCCTGGCCTCTTCAAAGTTGCTGGCCGTGACGACCTCGCACATGGGCAGCAGTTCTTTCACCATCTCCAGGATATCGGCCTCATCATCCACCACTAAAATTCTCTTGCCAGTTAGAAGACTCTTTTCCGACATAGCGCCCCTCCCTGTTGCCGTCAATGGTTTGAATACCCTTAGGTATCAGAAAGCCCAAGTCTTGGCAACCCTGGACAAGCGCTCTCTCATCCTTCCCACCTCTGAAACAGATCGTTGTCGATGCCCAGGTAGTCGAATACCTTGCCGATGGTTTGATGAATGATGTCGTCGATGGTCCTGGGCCGGTGATAAAAGGCAGGAATGGGCGGCAGGATATGGGCGCCCATGTCTGCGGCCAGGGACATGAGACGCAGATGTCCCTTGTGAAGGGGGGTCTCCCGCACCAGGAGCACCAATTTTCGTTTCTCCTTCAGGGTCACGTCCGAGGCCCGGACCAGGAGATTGTTGGTGTAGGAATTGGCGATTCCCGACAGGGTCTTGATGGTGCAGGGCGCCACCACCATGCCGTCTGTCAGGAAGGAACCGCTGGCCAGGGGAGCGCCCACATCCTGGTTGCTGTAACAGCAATCGGCCATGGCCTTGACCTGGTCCGGCGTGTAGGTGGTTTCGATTTCTATGTTTTTCTCCCCGGCCTCGGATATAATGAGGTGGGTCTCGATGCTTTTTCCCCTCAAAAGGGCAAGCAGCCTCACCCCATAGATGACGCCGCTGGCCCCTGAGATGCCGACAATGATTCGTCTTTTCATATCCTGCCTTGCCCTGTGAACCCCAAAGGGTTTTGTGCGTCAGGCCCATTACAACACGGAAAGGGATGCCTTGATGACAGCATTCGCAAATTCAGGGTCTTCCATGTTGGCATCCACTTCCACAATCTGGATCCCAGGGTCCAGGCCCTTCCGCAGTTCACCGGTGAAGACCCGGTCTTCTTCCGGGTCATAGGTGACATTCCCTGGACAATCCACTGAAGACCACCCTCTCAGGGGAATGACGACCCTTACCGGCCCC
>JAGHEC010000237.1 GCA_021159525.1 Deltaproteobacteria bacterium
TACAGCTCCCCGGAACGGCAGCAGAGCGTTGGAATTCGTTCCGATCCAGCCCCAAGGACAGTCTTTCATAAGACGGTAGTCCTTTGCTGCCTTTCCATAAAGGCTATTACGAGTCAGGGGGCGGCCCCCGAGCGGTACGTACGCATTTTGTTGTCCCGCCTTGGAGGGGAGGCAGTGACCCCAGGAGCAAACTTCTCAATACGTTGTAGAGAAAGTAAAAACAACGAGTTTAACTTCCAGATATATTTCTCTGTATTTGATTTCGGCGGCGTGCGTCCGGTTGTGCAGTTCAGGCGCATGGACGCCAGGGGCCTCTTGTCTCGGACATGTTTGCTGATCAGGACATTATCGCAGCCATAGCCACCCCGATCGGTCAGGCAGGGATCGGGATCGTCCGGATGAGCGGCCCCGGTTGCTTTTCCATTGCTCGGAAGATTTTTAGACCCCGCAATCCTGTATCTGCCTTCAAGAGTCATTGTCTGTATCTCGGCCAGTTATTGGATCCCTGCTCCAACAACGCCGTAGACGAAGTGCTCGTGACCCTCATGAAGGCCCCCCGCACCTATACCCGGGAAGACGTGGTGGAGATCCATTCTCACAGCGGGTATATCCTTCTTTCAAAGATCCTGGATATTCTCCTCTCTCAGGGGGCAAGGCTGGCCAGGCCGGGCGAATTTACCCTGCGTGCCTTTCTTAACGGCAGAATCGATCTTACCCAGGCCGAGGCGGTGATGGACCTGATCAATTCCCGTTCGGAGAGGGGCCTGGTTCTGGCCTCCCGGCAGGTCCGGGGGGAGTTCAGAGAGGAGATCGAGACCCTGAAGCAAAAGGCCGTTCGGATCCTGGCACAGGCCGAGGCGGGCATTGATTTTCCGGAGACAGGCGCCGATGGCGGTCTCAGAGAAAGGGGCCCTGAGGAAATAGAGAGGGATCTCGTGGAACCCATGGAGGCGCTTATTGCGTCTTCTGAAGGGAGAATCTGGGTGGATGGGGTCTCCACGGTCATTGCAGGCCGGGTCAATGTGGGCAAATCAAGCCTTCTCAACCGGCTCCTGAATGAACAGCGGGCCATCGTCACAGCTATCCCTGGCACCACCCGGGACGTCATCGAATCATCACTGTGCATCGAAGGGATCCCCATTCGACTCATGGATACGGCCGGGCTTCGGAGCGGGGCCGACGAGGTGGAACAGATGGGCATTGCCCTGACCCGAAAGAAATTGAGCGAGGCTGATTTTGTCCTGGTTGTTATCGACCGAAGCCGGCCCCTGGACCCGGAGGATCTGGGTATCATGCAGGAAGTTCAGGAAAAACCGACGCTCTTGGTAATAAACAAGGTTGACCTTCCGGCCCGGCTTCATGAGGGGGTTGGTACAGACGTGCTTTCGCGCTTTCCCTGCATCGAGATCTCCGCCCTTACTGGTCAGGGGCTTGATGACCTCAAGAAGGCGATCCAAAAAGCCGTGCTTGGCGCCAACCTGGATGCGACCTCAGGCCAGGCTGCACCCAATGCCAGACATCGGCATGCCCTGGGCCGTGCCGTGGGCTTTTTCAGGGCAGCAGTCCTCAGGATAAAAGAAGACGCCCCCCTGGAGATTGTGGCGCTTGAGCTGAGCAGCGGACTTGAAAGCCTGGGCGAGATAACCGGGGAAACGACCGCCGAAGACGTTTTGGACAGTATCTTTAGCCAGTTTTGTCTGGGAAAATAAGGTTATTTTTCGAAGTATTCCTTGACCTGCCGGATGGCGCAGTACTTGCCGCACATGGTGCAGACATCCTCTTCTGCCGGGGGGTTTTGTTCCCGGTATTGCCGGGCCTTTTTGGGATCAATGGCCAGTTCCATCTGGCTCTTCCAGTCCAGGTTCCTTCTGGCCAGGGCCATCTGCCGGTCCCGCTCCATGGCGATCCGGTTTCCTTTTGCGATGTCGGCTGCATGGGCCGCGATCTTGGTGACCACGACTCCCTCACGCACATCGTTCACCCCCGGGAGACACAGGTGCTCGGCAGGGGTTACGTAACACAAGAAATCAGCGCCTGCCATTCCGGCCAGGGCACCGCCGATGGCGCAGGCCACATGATCATACCCGGCCGCGATATCGGTCACCAAGGGACCCAGCACGTAAAACGGGGCATGGTGGCACAGGCTCTTCTGGAGTTTCATGTTGAGTTCGATCTGATCCAGGGGTACATGGCCCGGACCCTCGATCATCACCTGAACATCCTTTTCCCAGGCCAGTTGCGTAAGATGCCCCAGTGTCATCAGCTCATGGATCTGGGCCCGGTCTGTTGCATCGGCCAGGCATCCGGGCCTGAGTCCATCGCCCAGGCTCAGGGTCACGTCGTATTTTCGGGCGATCTCAAGAAGCCTGTCATAGTGTTCGTAGAGGGGATTCTCCCTCCCGTGGTGGAGCATCCAGGTGGTCAGAAACGATCCCCCGCGGCTCACGATGTTGGTAATTCTCCCTTGTTTTTTGAGCATCTCCAGCGCCGCCAGGGTAACTCCGCAGTGCACGGTAATGAAGTCCACGCCGTCCTGGGCCTGCCTCTCAATCACATCAAACAGCCTGTCCACGGTCAGATGGACCACCCCCCCTTCCTGTTCCACGGTTTCCACCACCGCCTGGTAGATGGGGACGGTCCCTACAGGAAGGGTCGATTCCCTCAAGATAATCTTCCTTGTCTCATTGAGCCGGCTGCCGGTTGACAGGTCCATGACCGTGTCTGCCCCTGCCTCCATGGACACCCTCAGCTTGACCGCCTCCTCCTCGATAATGGACTTGTCCGATGAGGTCCCGATATTGGCATTGACCTTGATAAAGAGTCCTTCCCCGATGCCGCACGGAATAAGCCGCGCATGTCTTTTATTGGCAGGAATGACCACTCTTCCCCTGGCCACCTGGTGTCTGAGCCATTCAGGATCCACCTTTTCCTTCAGGGCGACTGTTTTCATCTCGGGCGTAATAATGCCCGATCTTGCCTGTTTAAGCTGGGTCATCCGTATGTTCTCCTTGTTTTCATGCAGGCCGAAAATCCCGGGCTGGTGGATTGGCCTGCCGCGAGAGCCCGCCACCGGCATTTGAAGGGTTCACGCCCTGTTTTGCCGTATCAGTTGCCGCACATGGGCATAGGGGTTGGTAGGCCCATGTCCGGATCCCAGGCTGAGGCCATGGACAATGGCCTTGGTAATGAATGCCTTGGCCGATTCCACGGCCCGGGGCACGGGCAGCCCTTGACCCAGTAAGGTAGCTAGAGCCGCGGAAAATGTGCACCCTGTTCCGTGGGTGTTCGGGTTGTCCACACGTTGGGCACGGAATGTCTGGAAATCATGTCCGTCAAAGAGCAGATCCACAGCGTCGCCTTTCAGATGCCCGCCTTTTACCAGGACCCATCGGGGTCCCATCGTGTGGATGCGCCTGGCTGCCGCTTCCATGCCGGCAAGGTCCTTTACCGTGAAACCGCACAACGCCGAGGCCTCCGAGAGATTGGGGGTAACCACATGGGCCAAAGGAAGCAGATCGTCTGTTACGGCGGATCGGGCTGAGGTCTCAAAAAGCGGGTACCCGCTCTCAGACGCCATGACCGGATCAACCACAAGGGTTTTTATCCTGTAGTTTCTTAACTGCTCGGCTACCTTCAGGACGATCTTCCGGTTGACCAGCATGCCGGTCTTGACTGCATCTGCGCCGATATCGGAGAGGACCGATTCCATCTGCAGGGCTACGAAGTCGGCAGGCGCAGGATAAACGCCTTGCACCCCCATCGTGTTCTGGGCCGTCAGGCCCGTTACGACGCTCATGCCGTACGCCCCCAGCACGGTGATGGCCTTCAGATCCGCTTGTATGCCTGCACCCCCTCCCGAGTCGGATCCTGCTATGGTCAATATGCGCGCTATGACCTCTTTTTCGCAAATGTTCATTACCAACTCGTGCTGTGGCAAAGAGCGCATCCTGACAGAGGCAGCATCATTACCGGGGCCGAAAAAAAGCCGCTTTCCAGGGCCGAAAGCGGCGACAAAAGGCCTGTGCTCCATTATCGAAAAAAACAAGTGCCGTTATCGCGCCGCTTTCCTCCGCTGGCATTACCCAGGTCAGGTTCAAAGGGTTGCAGGGCGTCAGCCCCGCTCTCAGCAAAAGCCACCCCCAGCGACACGTCCAACATAGACCTCTTATAACAAAATGTCAATGGCCACCCCCGGAGCAGGAAACCTCCGATGGAAAATACTGGCGTTATCCGTTTAAAAAAGGCTGGCAGATCTACAACCAGGATCACCTCCTGCTGGTCAAAGGAGCTTCTTGACACCTTGACATTCTACGGTGAAAAATAGGGAAAAATCGTAACAGCTCAATAAATGGGGGCAGAAGGGTTTTTCTGACGCGACTGCCGGGAGGGCGCCGTCTCTTTGTGACTTATCAGTGGGGGAAGCCGCAGCTCGACGAAGTCGGGAATGCCAAAGGGGCA
>JAGHEC010000142.1 GCA_021159525.1 Deltaproteobacteria bacterium
GATAAGTCACTCAAGAGACCGGCCCGGAGGCCCGGAGCGGAAGAAAAATTCTTCTGCCCCGGCGCCAGGTTCGCAGTTATCCCCCTAATTATTGAGGTGATACGTGATTTTTATCTATCTGAGGTTAAGAGAAAGGGGAATGATGATAATCATGGTAATGAACGCAGACCATTTGATAAGATGGACCGTCTTTTGGATATCTGATGGGCCGGGATCGTCCTTTCCTTTAGCCAGCCAGGGTTTCTGCTTCAGCCCGTCAGCATAAATGGTCGGCCCTCCTAATCTGATCCCCAATGCCCCGGCCACAAAACTCTCCGCATGAGCTGCATTTGGTGAATCATGTTTCAGCCTGTCCCGCCGAAACGTCATCAGTCCCTCAAGAGGGTGAAGACCTGTAATCAAGGCGCCCACGGCGAGTATCGGCCCTGAGAGCCTGGCAGGGACGAAATTGAGAAGATCATCGAGTTTGGCTCCGGCCCATCCAAATTCAAGAAACTCCGGGGTCTTGTATCCCGCCATGGAATCCAGGGTGCTTGCAACCTTGAATCCGATCATGCAGCAGATACCGCTCTTCGTGGGCGACACGCTGATAAAGAGCCCCATCGCTGCGCCCGCGGCATACCAGAAGACCGGAGAGAAGAACCCGTCTACGAAGTTCTCGGCCAGGGTCTCAATGGCTGCCCTGCATACCCCGGGCTTGTCCAGGTATTGGACATCACGCCCCACTACTGTGCCCACTGCCTCCCTTGCCCCTGCCAAATCATCATTCTGAAGGGCGGTAATGACCCTGTTGACGTGATAAACAAGGTCGCGCAGGGCCAGGCACGAATAGCATAAAATGAGGGCAAGAAAAAGGGCGGCAAGGGAGAAGATGCTGGCCACGAGGAAATCCAGAAGAAGGTAGATCGCCACAGAAACGGTTTCCATGGCCAGGACCAGGATAATCCCCCCGAACCTTCCGTCCAGACCCGCACGTCTCAAAACCCTTTCGCCAAAGGATATGCCGTGTCCCATAAGCCGGACGGGATGCAGGGGATAGCGGGGATCACCGAGTAAAAGGTCAAGCATAAACGCTGCGCCAAGCACACAAACTGCCTCAATCATGCCTTTGCACCCACAAATGAGGAGATAGTGGAGATGAGGAGGTCATTATCGGGAGGAGTCCGCAGCCCTATGCGGAAAAAATTGTCCGTGAGCCCGCGAAAATTTCTGCAATCCCGGACAGAGATACCGTGAGAGAGGAGGTGTTTGAGAAGGTCGTCTAGATTTCTCGTCCTTTTCCAACGGCAGAGGACGAAGCACGCGGTTGGGGGAAAGGCGTCAATTCCCTCCAAAGCCTGGGCCCTCTTTATGAACCTTTGCCGCTCCTGCCTGACAAGGACAGTGGTCCTTTCTTCATAATCCGGGAGATGCGCAAGCTGGGGGGCGATCCTGTCGGCAATTCCGTTTATGGTCCATGGTTCTTTGGCATACCGCAGGCGTGATATGATGTCGCTGCTTCCGTACATCGCCCCCATCCTGAGACCGGGGAGGCAATAGAATTTGGTAAGAGAATGAATGACCAGGAGATTGGGGAGGGGTTCTTCCAGGAGCAGGGACTCCTTTTCCCATTCCTCCGTGAACTGCACAAAGGCCTCATCTATAAAAAACCACGTTTCGGGAAACCGTGCCGCCATAGTCAGTATCAGTTCTTTTGAAATCATGGTCCCGGTAGGATTATTAGGCCTGCCGAGCCAAAGGGCGTCCACATCCCTGAGGGCCTCGGACAACCGGTGGGAAGAAGGGAAAAAGAAGTCTTTCTCCGGGTGCAGCGCCAGGTGCTTGATTTCTTTCCCTGCCATGCTGGTAGCCCGCTCATAGTCATGGTAGGACGGGGTCACGATCAGGGCACGTTTGAAGGGGATAACTCTCGGGATAAGGTAGATCAGTTCCGTGGACCCGTTTCCTCCCAGGATATTTTCCGGTGCAATCCCGAATCGTTCCTGATAAAAGTGGGAAATTCCTCTGCCGTCCGGAGTGGGATATTTTCCTGCTTCTTCGACAAATTCATGCCATGTTTTCCTGACTACGGAGGGCATCCCGAAGGGATTGAGGTTGACACTGAAATCCGTCACGGGACGCTCGGGGATATTTAGTCGGTGGAAATCAAAGAGACTCATGCCCCCGTGCTGGTAGGAATCCGTCATTTCCCGTCTCCATATCTTTCCATATATCCCCTGGGAGTTACCATCCTGCGCCCCATTATCCGTGTCTGTGAATTTCCAACAAAAATGATGGTCAGCATATCGACGGTGGTTTCATCCACGTTTCCGGCCTGAACTACCCGGGCCTCCTGGGCCGCCCTGGCTGCATTCCGGACAATGCCCACCGGGACCTCGCTTCCGCGGTATTCCGTGATAAGCGCCATGATTTCTTTGAGCTGCCATATTCTCTTCCTGGACCGGGGATTATAGATCACCAGGACGAAATCGGCTTCAAGGGCGGCGACAACCCGTTGCCTTATCCGGTCCCACGGCGTCATGAGATCGCTGAGGCTCACCACCGCAAAATCGTGCATGAGCGGGGCCCCCAGCAGGGCGGCCGCTGCGGAAAGGGCAGGGAGGCCGGGAATAATTTCCACCTCTATCCGGTCAAGAAGCCCCTGTGATTCCATGATCTCAAAGACCAGGCCGGCCATGGCATAGATGCCGGGGTCCCCGCTGCTCACCAGGACGGTCTTTTTGCCTCCGAGCGCCGCTGCCAGGGCCGCTTCACACCGCTTCATCTCGCCCCGCATGCCGGTGGAAATGACCTCTTTTCCGGTGAGCAGGTGAGGGTCAAGCAGCCCGATATATCGTTTGTATCCCACGATCACCTCGGCCTCGGTCAGGGCGTGCCGGGCCGCAGGGGTCAAATGATCCTGATGCCCCGGGCCCAGGCCAATCACCTTCAGTGTTCCAGGGCCAGCGCCATGGTGGCGTTTCTGCTCTTTGTTTTGGGGATGACCAGCTCGCCCTTTCCCGCCCCCAACAGGGCTGCTGCCTCGCATACGCTTTTCACTCCCATATGCCGCTTTACGGTCAGAGATGGGTGCGGCACATCTATTGTCCCGATCTGTTCACGGCTGAAAAAAAGGAGGGGGAGCCCGAGTTCCCCGGCGGCCTTGAGAAGACCTGCCTCCTCCTTTTTTATATCAATGGTCGCCAGGGCACGAAGGCTGTGCATAGATATGCCTTCCCGCGATAACGTTTCCCTGATCAACCGCACGATTTCATCTGCGCCGGTTCCTCTGTTACACCCGACCCCTGCTACCATGCACCCGGGATGGAGCAGGAGCGCACCCTGCGGGGGAGTTCTTGTATGCCAGTCCACCCAGATACCGGGGCGACCCGGAACCCAGTCGCATTCCGACGTGCAATATTCAAGTTTGACCTCTTCTGGCGGATAGTCCCTGAAACCGAGGTAATCCCGAACGTCAAAGACCTGAAGGGTCTCTCCCCGCAGGATGGCCCCATTGACGGCCTTGAGGGCATCCAGATTGGAGATGACCATCCCTTTTTCCATCGCTACCATATCCATGGAAGGCAGCCCTTCGGTATCCGTTGCCGTGGTAATGACCTCCCGGCCCCCTGTGAGGGATGCGATCCTGAGGGCCAGTTCATTTGCGCCGCCCAGGTGCCCGCTCAAGAGGCTCACACAGTATTGTCCCCTCTGGTCAAGCACCACCACTGCCGGGTCCCGGTCCTTTGCCCGGATGCAGGGGGAAATGGCCCTTACGGCAATGCCTGCCGCGGTGATAAAGATGTGGTTCCGGTAATCATGAAATGCAGCCCTGACCGTGTTGATGATACTGTCGAACACAACCGCTTTGCCTTCGGGGACAAGGTTTCGTGAAAGGAAGAGATCACCATGCAGCCTGGCTGCCAGAAAACGGCCCAGTTCCGCCCCCTTCGGGGTCAGTGCGTATATGGCCGTCTCTTTCATCCCTCTCCCTTCCTGAAACCGTGACTGAACCCTGGGTCATAGAGCCGTGAAAAGGAGGGGGACTCCTGTCCCGGCAGGATGAGAAAGACCGCCTGTTGTTTTATGCCGCGTTTTTCCACTTCCCCTGTCAGGTCTGAAAGAGTGGAGAAAAAACCATCCTCATCGGGCCACCCGATGCGGTATCCTGTAAAGACCAGGGTATCGTCCGGGTATCCTCCCGAGACCAGCTCCTCCACCATTGTCCGCGTGTCCCATGCCGAGAGGTAGATGGCGAGGGAACACCCGTGGTTCGCCAGGGCCTTGAGACGTTCCCTTGCCGGGACCGGAGTCTTCCCCTCTATCCTGGTGACGATAAGGGTTTGCGTGATCTCCGGCAAGGTAAAGGATATTCCCGCCCGGGCCGCGGCGGCAAAGGCGACGCTCACCCCCGGCACCACCTCGTATTCCACGCCGTCCCGTTTAAGGAGCAGAATTTGTTCGCGGATAGCGCCGTAAAGGGAGGGATCTCCGGTGTGCACCCTCGCGGTCGTCCCGCCCCTACGCACGGTTTCCATGAGAAGGGCATGGGTCTGATCAAGTGTCATAGACGAGGAATCCGCCACTTTGGCCCCTTTTTTTGCGCATGCGACCACTGCACGTGGCACGAGGGACCCGGCATAAAGGACCAGGTCCGCCTCCCGGATGAGTCGTTGGCCTTTGACCGTCATCAATTCCGGATCGCCGGGACCGGCGCCAATGAAGTATACTTTTGCTTGTTTTCCTTTACTCATATGTGGCTCCTTCGTAACAGCTCAATAAATGGGGGCAGAAGGGTTTTTCTGACGCGACTGCCGGGAGGGCGCCGTCTCTTTGTGACTTATCAGTGGGGGAAGCCGCAGCTCGACGAAGTCGGGAATGCCAAAGGGGCA
>JAGHEC010000434.1 GCA_021159525.1 Deltaproteobacteria bacterium
GCCTCAATCCCGTTGTTTGCCGCCTTGACCGTGCCGATGGCCTCGCTCATCTCGTCCTTGCGGCCTGCCAGGTCGCTTGCCCTCTGCCGGTGCTCCTCTGCCTTGAAAAAGGCCACCGGGTCATCCAAGGCGCTTTCGACCTTCAGACCGGTGGATAACCTGGACTGGGTCATCTCCATCAGCTTGGATGTCTGCTGCAGGTTAAACAGGTTTGCCCTCATTCCTGCGGTTAATGAAATGTCTGCCATAATATTTCTCCTTTTCTAGGTTTGCCGTCGGCATTCTTGCCGAGGGACTGTTGCTCCCGATAATACCATCGGAAATCCGTATTCCTTAAATTTGATTCACCTCCTTTCCGGAATAAAACTGACACAGTTTATGCTCTTGATTTTATTATCGACCGTTGAATCTGAAACTTTAGGAGATTCGCGAGAAAAAACATGCCGCATCCAAACATAGGAAAAGGACAGGGAGTTCAAGGTTGGTATGACTTTTGCTGCTCGCTCAGGACAAAAATAAATTGGCCTCTGTTTAAGGGGCCGGCAGCGTTCCGTGCGGTTCGAGCCGGGCGGCTTAAGCCCTATTTTTAACTTTCAACAAAATATGTTATCAGGAGGGATGGATATGGCCAATATCGAGGCACTGGATCTTAAAAAATTTATTACCGATGCCGTGTACGGGGTATTTGACACAATGCTCTCCATGAGCGTCTCCACATCTGACAAAGAGTTCCGTTCAAACGGTGAGGGAAGGCACATCGTGGGCTCTGTCGGATTTGCCGGCAAGCTAACAGGCAACGTCTGCATTCATCTGAACGAGGGCTTTGCCCGACTCATTACTGCCGCCATGTTGGGGATGGAGACAGACGAAATTGAAGGAGACGAAGAGGTCTATGATGTTGTGGGCGAGCTGAGCAACATGATTGGAGGAGATCTCAAGTCGCGTTTTTCAGATGCTAATCTGCCATGCAATCTATCCATCCCTTCCATCACGAGCGGATCTGATTTTACCCTGGAGTCAAAGGGCTGGGAGCGACATGAGAGTTTTGTGTTTCAAAACCAAGAGAATTTGGCCCTGGTTGAGGTCTTTGTCAAGGAAGAGAAATGAATCACATTATCGGAGAAAGGATATGGCGCTGAAAGTACTGACGGTTGACGACAGCAAGACGATCCGAATGATCGTAAAAAAGGCCTTTAAGTCGTTTGAATGTGAGCTTTTTGAGGCAGAGAACGGTCGGCAGGGGTTGGAGGTGGCCAAAAAGGAGCGGCCGGGTCTGATCGTTCTGGATATTACCATGCCGGTAATGACCGGCACGGAGATGCTCGCGAAATTGAAAAACGATCCCGACCTGAAGGATACACCCGTCATTATGTTGACGGCCGAATCGGGCAAAGAAAATGTCCTTGAGATTGTAAAAATGGGTGTCAGCGACTACGTGGTGAAGCCCTTTAAAGGGGAACAGCTAATTGAAAGGGTGACCAAAATTTTGACGCTTGAGCCAAAGAAAGGCGCAGAACCAGAAGATACATCCAAGAAATTCTTTTCAGTGGACGGCGACGTTCAGATACTGACATTGCCTCAAAAAATTGACCGGCCCACCAGCGTTGAGATCGAAGGACATCTAAAGGGTAAAATCGAGGCCATGTTGGGTTCAGGTCTTAAAAAAATGATCTTGGATATGCAGAAAGTCGTGGGAACGAATGTCATTCTGATCAAACTGATCATCGCCATTATCCAAAACTGCCAGAACGCCAACATACGCGTTCGAGTAGTGGGAACCCGCGCATTGCACGATGAGCTGAAAGAATTTCAGGAAACGAGCGAGATCCCTATTGACCTTTCCATAGAGGAAGCAAAGGAAAAATTTCAGACAGGTTAACTCCTTCTTTTAGTGAAACGTGATATCGTTTCGAAGACGCCAATGATTGCTCCCGAGGAGGATCATTTTAGACTGAGACCCATTCCACAAGAAAAGAACGAGGTTCTGGTTTCGCTCCACCCAGAAGCTCTGGCATTGGACCGGATTTTCTAAAGCCGGGTCTTTCAGCCCCTCAGCGATATGGGAAGACCATCCTGTAAGAGATAACATCTCCCCCAAGGTGCGATCGATCTGCATCTTCGCTGCAGGGGCAAAGTCAATATCCTGTATCTCAATGGCGTGCAGTGATTCCATTTCAACGTCAAACAGATCACGGATAAGCTCTCTGAGTCGATGCATCCCGCCCTTCCTTTTGCTGGTATATTAAGCTCGGGGCAAAATTAGGTTGCGACCCGGGGACCGCGAAAAAACGATATATCGGGTCCCTGTTTGTTGTCGCAACAGAATAATGTCTCTTTAAGCTTCCACCGACCACTTCAGATATGGATATCGGTTAAGCCGGAAAAAACTTGAGCATTTTCTCCCAGCGGATCGCTATCTTGCTCGGCCAGGGGACTGCTTCCTGTCCGCAAGGGGGCATTTTTTTCCGGCCACCTCCCCTCCTTGAAAGTTGTGAACCTTCCCACGATATCAT
Organism: Deltaproteobacteria bacterium; assembly: GCA_021159525.1. Taxonomy (GTDB): domain Bacteria; phylum Desulfobacterota; class DSM-4660; order Desulfatiglandales; family Desulfatiglandaceae; genus AUK324. The sequence continues at coordinate 2,514 of JAGHEC010000434.1, forward strand.
TTATCTATTTGAAATAACGACGAATTGAATTATCATTTCAGGCGTAGCACGCTTCTTGCAGCAAGGCCTTACAGCCTGCATGCCCAAATCACAACCCGGCACAGAGGCGGATTGGGAACCCAGATCCCGGTCATGTCAAGATGACCAGGTACCGTTTCCACAAAAGAATGAACAAGGAGAGATGAAGAGATGAAGATCGATCTTACCCATGATTTGCTAAAGGTTGTTGATGCAGAAAGCGTACACAGGGCCAACACATCCAATGGCCAAGGGTTCGGCAGAATACTCAAAGAAACAATGGAGACAGAGAACAGTGCCAAGGCCGCCGCTATACAGCAGCCGGACCTGACAGAACCTGTTTGCGGGGTACGTTTCAACCCGTTTTCCCTCCTGGCTGAGCCATCGCCGGTTGAGCAGGCTGAGCAGATCCTGGATGCACTGGAGGCATACCGCCAAAAGCTCGGAGACCCGGATACGGCCTTGTCCGAAGTGAATCCTTTGCTTCAGGAAATCCAGAGACGGTCGGATTGTCTTAAATCAACAATGGAGGCCCTGCCGGATGTGGATCCGCTCAAGGAGATTCTCAATCAGACCCTGGTTGTCTCTTCCCTCGAGGCGTTGAAGTTCAACAGGGGGGATTACGGCGCATTGTGACATATCGCAAGCATACCCGCTCCCTTGCGAGAAACCAAAAGGTAGTCCATCGCTGGGTAATACATGCGATCCATCTGAAGAGAAACACCTCGTAATACCGGCACACTTGACCTGAAAAGTCACGGCTTAAACCAGCATCTATGAGGCGGCAGTAGACATGCAGCGGATTCAGCCGGTGCTCAATGCCGCGTATGGATTTCAACATATTCATCCCACACTCCTCTGCTGGTAACCTTCTGATTCGTATATCGACACAATCCACTCAAAACTTGATTTCTCTCTGGGCTCCAGCCAGCTCAGGGCCTAATGCGCCCTCACCTGGCATGTTAGTTGCTAACAAAGATCACAGACACAGAATCCGGATTGCGTCCACCAAAGGCAGGGATGACAACATGCCCGTCTGAGTGGGATGTGAGCCGCGAACCGCTTTTTCAATCAGTGGATTCTTACGCTCGAGGAGGGCGGAAAACAACAAACTCAAGGCCTGCGGGGGACAAATGAACACCAAGGGATATGTGTTTTTCGCCTATTCTCAAGCATCCCGGTGAAATCCGAATGAAGGTTATTTCTTTTCTGCCCTCTCAGCAGAAAAGAAATAATATTTTTGCTCTGCGAACCCTACCGCCTCTGCGATGAAATACCTAACCGCACTGGCAGAATATTTTCATTAGAGATAGGGGAACTCCATGCAACAACAAAGCATAACAAAAGCCATGCACGTTTTAAAATGGCTTATCTGCCTGACCGCCGGAATCATGGGTGCATGGACAGGCCATTGTGAAGCCTCTGAGGCCTGGAAGGGCCAGGTGACAGTGACGCTGAACGTGAGACAGGCTCCGCAGGGAAACAGCCCGGTGATAACCCGCCTCGATCGAGGCGCTGTGGTAGCCGTCACCGATGAAAACAAGGGCTGGTACAAAGTGGTCGTGGAGAAAGAGACCTACGGGTTCACAGGCTGGGTTTATGGAAAGTATGTAAAACGGGTCGAAAAGATGCAAGAGACCTCACATGCCGGTCCGACCTCCGCCGACACCAGGCCCATGCAGGGGACAGCCACAGCAACCGTCAAGAACTCCCTCAGCCCAGCCGTGGATCAGAAAGAGACCCTGCACGAACAGATCGATCCGCCGCTATTGGTCAACAAGATGGAGAATGCCCCCGGCGCCCCAACCCAGGACACC
>JAGHEC010000288.1 GCA_021159525.1 Deltaproteobacteria bacterium
CCCCCGGGCCGTATTCGATTTTTCCCGCCCGCGCTATGGGGGGGCACTGCCTCCCCTCCATGACGGGACAACAAAATGCGTACGCAGCGCTCGGCGACCGCCCCCTGACTCGTAATAGCCTTTATGGAAAGGCAGGCAAGGACTACCGTCTTATGAAAGACTGTCCTTGGGGCTGGATCAGAACGAATTTAAACGCTCACCTGCCGTTCCCACGAGCTGTATCCGGTTTTTGTCCCGTCTTGGAGGGGAGGCAGTGACCCCCCCGCGCGGCCATAACGTTGCGCGACTTTAGGTAAAACCTTTGTGTGGGAGACAAAAACCTCATGGGCAACCTTCGTCGATCTATACGTTTAGGCGTTTCACCGCCAAATAATCCCTGTCACTGCATCACCGTCACTGCCTGCATAATGGTATCTATGTACTCGGGAGCAGTCCGGCTCTCCTTTATGGAGATGCGCTTGATGCTGACCAGATGTTCGGGCGACTCGATCAGATAGAGGTAATCCACCAGTTGCCTTAAATTGATTCCCTCCAGTTTCATCTCCACCATCGACTCCTTGAGCCTTCCCTGTCCAGGGGAGTCTGAAGGTTTCATATACTTGATGTGCTCTTTTATGCCGGCCTTGCCTGCTGCCTGTTCCAAAAAGGAGAAAAGGGTAAACCCATTGGCCCGCCTTTTTAGTTGGCGCTCCACTCCCTCGGCCCCCTTGGTATAAGATTCGTATTGGGCCTTCAGGGCCCTGATCTCCTTGAGCCCTTTCCTTTTCGTCTCAATACCCCGTTTAATGGTTTCCCGTTCATCAAGGAACGGAAACACAATGAGCTGGAAAAGGGAAAAAAGGCATATAAGGGCAAGAGACAAAGAAATTAGAACTTTTTCGCGTTTTCCCAATTTAACAGCTTTCACGCCCATGGTTTCATGCCACCACCTTGGAGTATGTCCGGATACCGGCCATGTATCACCTTTTGCGTTCGATGGTCATCTCAAACCGGATCCTGTTGCCTGTCCGATCCAGGTTTGCCGATGTAATATTGACCGTCCCAAACATGGGCGATGCGGACAGATCGTTCTTGATCCTGTCGACCTCGTGGAAGGCCTCGGTCCTTCCCGAGATCCTCACGGTCTCCGGGTCCGCCACTATGCGATGGACCCGGACCCGGATCGATGGTGAAATCCGTTTGGAGATCTCATTCAACAGACCGAGGATGCCGGTCTCGAAACCCGCTGCGGGACGGGATACAGATGAGCCCCTTATCTGTTTTACCTCTACCCGCAGCTGTTGAACAGGATCCACGATCCTGGTGGCCTGTGGAAGGGTCTCTCGAAATATCCGCGTAATCTCCTGCTCCAGAGTATGATACTCCTTTTTCAGGAAATAGGTATCCACAATCATGTCCGCCGCTGCAAAGGCCAGGATCAAAAAAAGAAAAATGGCCGCCTTGGGTATGGCCTTTCTAAACCGTGCATATCTCTTTTCCCTGACGAATGCGTCTTTCCTGAGGTTGAAGCCCTCTTCTCTCCACCTATTCCGAAGCGATAAAGAGAGGGCCTCGCTCATGAGGCCCGGGGACCAGTTTCTGGCCGCATCCCCTTCCATTCGCACCCTCTTGTCCTGGCTGACGTCGATACTTTCCGCCGGCATACCCAGTAGTCGGCCCAGCAGGCCCCCGGACAGGGGGAGGCGACCCCATCCCTCTGTAAAAAAGAGCCTTTCAGGCCTCTCCGAACCCCCTGTCCTGCAATTAAAGGCATGTACAGTACAGCGAACCATGCGGCAGAGGTCCTCCACAAAAAGGTTGCCATCCTCCCGGGTCGGGCCTGTTCGATCCGGGACCGCTTCGCATCCGGGCCCTTGTGCCGTACCAGGGTCTGGTAAGACAAGGAACGAACGAATGAGCGCAATCCGTCTGTTCAGACAGAGGACAAGGGTATGCCTTTTTTGACCGGGCTCCAGCACGAGAATATGATCAGGAGTCCCTGACTGGTTCAACAACCACGAAGCCAGGGGACACCCCCTCACCTCCAATACCCCGGGATCAATTCCATTAGACTGAAGCGTTTCCAGATACTCGGAAAGACGGTTTTTCCGAACCGATGCGGATAAAACCCCGGTCCCGGAACAATCGTCTGTGGTCAAAAAATCAATCAGGATGTCTTCCACAGGATAGGGAAGCATGCCCTCCACCTCAAAGGGAAGGGCCTGTCGGATCTTTTTGATGTCTGTGAAGGGCATGCAAACATTTCTGAAAGATACATAATCCTCCCGGATGGTAACCAGGCACTCGTCATTACTGAGATCCATGGATTCACGAAGCCGTTGGAGGCCATTTTTCAGCCCTCCTCCGTCAAGCGGAATCCACGTGCAGGCATGTATCCGGCAGCCCTTCAGGCCCCTTTCGGTTCGAACGGCTGCGATGCCTTCGGTGCTTATGTCGATGCCTGTAACCGTTCCGGCCATCACTCGGATTCCCATGCTGCTATGGCAATGGACCCGTGCGCCCCCCTCTTGACGATCGCTATGACCTCTCGAGTCATATGTCCGGTCTCGCCGATCCCCACAGACCTCACCTCGAAGGTGTCGCTGGAGGTCTTGATGAGATCCGGGTCAATAGTCATATGGCCCAATCCCGGGACATCTCTATACCATTCAGGGGCTGACAGATCATTGCCTTCATCCAAACGATAGGCCATCATCTCCCGCACCATGTCCTCGTCCATCTCATCTGAAAGGGCCAGCAAAACCGGAGCCTCTGCCGTGTTTATATTGATCTTCCCGTCCCCGTAAACCGTCAGATACTCTGAAATGCCCGGTCCGGTCTCCACGCCGCCAAAGAAAAGGCCATCCGTCATCCCTTTCACATGACGCAACTCGCCGAGGGAATCGAGAGGACCGTTTCTGCATGCGCAGGGAGGATCCAAAGACCGGTAATATCCGTTTTCAGCCCCAAACCGCGTGATCTCGGTATCCGGATCGATCCAGTCCTTGATGGCGTCGACAAGATTCCCGACCGCCTCCGGCTCAAGGCCAAACCGTTCCTGACTCAGGAATCGAACGAGCAACTCCTTTTGAGGCTCATTGTATTCCCCGTTAGCATTCACAAGGCTGTTGATGGGGATTTTTCCGGAAAGATCCCGTATCTCGGTCTGGAACCGGCCTTTCTCAAAGAGCCGATCAGAATTCATGGAAAGTTCCTTCAAACGTGCCCAGGCCTCGGTGAGGGAATCTGAACTGCTGGATGAGGCATCTTCAGAAAGAACGGCCAGGGTACAGTCAACTCCCGAGCGAGCAATACAGCTGAGATGAACGCCATCCCGGAGATTGGCCGAGGCATACAAACCCGCCCACATGGCCCCGTTGAAATGGAGCGTCATTGCAAGGAGGAGGGAAATAATCAAGATAGTGAGGATCAGGGCGAACCCCCTGTTGTCCTTATGCATCGATGCCACTGAATACCGGCCTATGAATGCCGGGCGATGTCTGGCAATTAACGACCCCTGAAAAATGATCCATCGTCTATCCGTGCTCATCCGGCCATGGGGACGGCGACACCCGTCCTGAATTGAAAGGGCTTGTCCGGATTTGAAGGGTTCGGGAATTCCATTTCAACGACGACCCTTGCAGGGAGCATTCCTTTAAAGGATCCCGCGCCGGAATCCCATTCTTCGTGCGCCTCTCCCTGGCTGTCATAATAAATGAATTGTATTGATGAAAGGCCCTTGCAGAGAACAAGGCCCCCGGCGCCGGATTCAGGTCTTTCGCGAACCAGGAGCGTGTCAGAACGATAGAGGTCAAATGCCTTGCGATCGCTCCGTGCAACCCCGTAATAAGTTATCTCCGCCGGTTCCGCAACGGATTTTTTGTCTGTGAAGTCCAAGTGCGCCAGGGAAAAAAATCGCAGGTCTTCACACCGCAGGTCCCCCAGATCTTTTTTCTCTCCACGAAAGAGGATGGGCCCGGCAGGCGTCTCTTCCGGTTTTTTGCCCTGTGTCCCTTCAAGCTTGCAGACCGAGGAGAGATCGCTGCTGATCCGCTCCAGGGCGATGCGCGCCATTTGGTAGATATCCTCTTCGGATTGGGTCTGATCTATGATGCGGAAGGTCCCCCGATAAACAGGAAAAACAGCCAGGGCGATCAGTCCGAATACGGCGATGGCAACCAGGATCTCCACCAAAGTGAAACCCGTTTGCACTTCCCGACCGTCAGCACCTGCCTCCTTTGTCACGCGCCCCCGCTCCCTTTAACCCTTTGGAAAAAACCGATACCGTCGTAAGCGATATTGATAACGGCTGTCCGGCACATATGTAATCTCCAGGTCGATCTGTCTGAGACGGTCCGACACCCGGCCCACGCCTTCCAACGATATATCATGTACGGACAATCGCCAGACATAGTCAGGAAATGCCTCCCCGAAATCTCCTGAATCCGAGCTTAGTTCCCCTCGCTCCCTGACGGCCTCCATCTCTGCCATCTTCTCCTGGGCGAGAAGGCTGGCAGTGGTGTTGAATCGGGCCTCATTGGCCAACGACAGCCCCTGAGACTGAGACCCGAGGATGACCATGAGTGCGATGGAGACGATCGACAGGGCTATCATCACCTCCAGAAGAGTAAAGCCACAGAAATATTGCGAATTTAGAATTTGAGATCTGAACTCCGACAAGAGAGCCCCCCACCCGTCATCTTTTTGATCCCCAGGCGCCTGCTGTCCCGCGTCTCTGAAGTTCTAACGCGGACACCCGCAATCCAAATATCTCACACAAAGCCACAAAGCCGCGAAGAAATTATATTCAGGGTCTAAAATCAAATTCTTTGTGTTCCTTGTGCCTCCGTGGTAACAGCTCAATAAATGGGGGCAGAAGGGTTTTTCTGACGCGACTGCCGGGAGGGCTCCGTCTCTTTGTGACTTATCAGTGGGGGAAGCCGCAGCTCGACGAAGTCGAGAATGCCAAAGGGGTAAGCCTGCCCGCCATTGCCTTGTTACCCATGTTACTTCCTTCTGCCATCGCAGATCCACGGGACGAAAGTCTTGGCAAAAACGCTCAATTGGCCTTGGCAGGCGGGTGTCCCCCGCAGATAAGTCACTCAAGAGACCAGCCCGGAGCACAAGAAAAATCTTCCTGCCCCGGTGGTACGGTCGCTGTTATCCCCCCAATTATTGAGCTGATGCAATTTTTGTATTTCAACCATGTTGTTGGTTCTATAAGAAAGGGGCGTCAAAAAAATAATCCGTCCCCAACAGTTCGATATAGCTTTCAACGAGCGTCTTGAGATTCTCAAGGCTACAGAGAGTTATCCAACCATCTATTGAACCTCGAAAACAAAATCGCTCCGCGGTAAACTTCCTTCGCTCTTTATCTACAAGCCGAAATCGGAGCATCGCCGTATAATTTTGATTTGCGGCATTGACAAGCGCATTCATGGCATCATCTGCCGTCATTCCTGCACGTAGCGGGGTATGTTTCAGGAAATCGCCGAAGACATTTTTGAGTTCCCCAACATCGGCATTGGACTCATAAATCGTAATATTCTCATCTTTGAAATCGACGAGATACCGCCTTGAGCGTTTC
>JAGHEC010000221.1 GCA_021159525.1 Deltaproteobacteria bacterium
CGAGCGAAGAAGAGACGGCGCCCTCCCGGCAGTCGCGTCAGAAAAACCCTCCTGCCCCGGGTTATTGAGCTGTTACGTGAGGCGGACAATCCCAAATTTGACCAAAAATCACCCGTGAACGGTTACCCTTCAGGAGAGGAGATAATCCAGTATGCCGGCAGCGCAGTGCATCTTGTTTTCGGCCTGCTGCCAGACAATGGACCGAGGGCCTTCGATCACGTCGTCGGTAATCTCCAGGCCCCTGTGGGCCGGGAGGCAGTGCATCACTACGGCATCTTCTGCCGCCATGCGGAGCAGGTCCGCATTGATCTGGTATCCCTGAAAGATTTCGAGTTTTGTTTTTTCTTCCCCTTCTTCTCCCATGCTGACCCACACGTCTGTATAGAGGATGTCGGCCCCGGCCACAGCCTCTTCCGGCCGGTCGAAAACCTCTATTCGCGCACCTGTTTTTGCTCCAATGCCAGTCGCCTCTGACAGGATGCCGCTGTCTGGCTTGTAGCCCCCGGGTGCAGCTACGCGGATGTGCATACCTGCCAGGGCGCACGCCAGGAGCAATGAATGGCAGACGTTGTTCCCATCGCCGATATAGGCAAGGTTCAATCCCTGAACCCTCCCCTTGACCTCAAGGATGGTGAACAAATCGCATACTGCCTGTGTCGGATGGTCCAGGTCGCTCAGGCCGTTGATCACCGGGATATGGGAATAATGGGAGAGATCCACCACGGTTTGATGGGCATAGACGCGGGCGACGATTGCATCCAGATAACTGCCGAGCACCCGCGCCGTGTCCTCGATCGGTTCTCCCCGTTTGATCTGCAGATTCCCGGGGGCCAGGTAAATGGCTCCGCCGCCCAGGCGCAAAATGGCCGACTCAAAACTGGTCCGGGTACGGGTAGACGGTTTTTCAAACAGGAGTCCGATAACCTTGTTTTGAAGTGTATTGATCGGCTTCCGCGCATAGATACGGCTTTTCAATTCTCTGGCCCGGCCGAAAATGGCAAAAAGATCCTTTGAAGTAAGATCACTGGCCTTGACGAGTGACCGTGTCATGGAATACCTCCGCAGATTGAGACGTAACATGCCCACAGTCGACAATTGCATGCCCCCGGGACATGTGTTTCATGCATGTCGACCTGCTTTTATCTCCTCATAATTGAATTAGATATCAATTTCAACCCATTAATTGTCTCCTGAAGATGTCCGGCTGAAAACGCTTCGGGAATACGGGTCTTTGTGGTAAAATATGATTTGTGATCTCATCCCGATGTGTCTCATGCGGGCGTCGCCCCTGACCGGCAAGCCCGCACGCAAAGAGGAAATCAATGACAAAAAAGGGGCGAACCATGGAGGAGGCACTCGCCATACTCGAGGAAATGAGTGGAAAGTCCCTCTCTCCGGATCTCGTGGAGGCCTTCATCGCCGAGATTCGGGAAGGGGGCATGTTCTGAAAACCCTATGGGAAAAGAGCCTGATCCAGATAGGCAAACCCGTATGCTAACAAAGCCGAGTCATTTTCCATGACCGAGCCAAGAGGGCCGTTTCCATTGTCCGGGCTTCTCGGCCATCCGGTTTTGACAATAAATTCCTTAAAAACATCAATATTGTAACAAGCCACGAGGACCTTTTGCTGCTGCCGTTCGGTCAAAGGGAGCGCACGGTCCCTTTTCGGGTGGAACAGGAGCCCCAGCATCCTGTCATTCACCTCGAGATAAGGCAAAAGGCCCTGCTCTTCCTGCCAGGCTGCAACGGTCCGGACCCTGTCTTCCTTGATTCCCTGACAGTGGGGCGTATCCAGCAGATGGAAGAACACCTCGGACGAAGTGCCGTTTCGGCCTGGCCTGCACGACCGCCCTAACGGATAGAGCCGGCAGGCCATAGGCCGGTCCTGATAGATAGAGCACCCCTTAGGGCTTAAAAACGGACATCGACCGTCGGCATCGTCCATTCTTATGGATAAAATAGGAAAGCCGGATGCGGGATCCAGGCCATAAACCGCATATCGCTCAAGGAATTTGTCCGAGTGAAGCCCGAGGGCCTTTCGCATCCTCAAGACATCGTAAGGAGTCAGGGGAAGATATTTGTTCCGGCAGCATTGATTGAAGCAGGAAAGCCCGCTGTGGCATGAAAACGCAAAGGTGTCGCTTAAGCTCAGACGCTTCTCGGGGTCGGGCGGCGGGGCTAAGAACATGGTGTCTCACCCCCTTTATTCCGCCCTTCCTCCTGAAGGATTAGCGCCGGATTCCCTCGGTTCGCCGGGCATCCCGGATAACCGGCGGGGAAGTCATTAAAGCAAATGGCCGCCAATTGTATCCTCGCATCTGGGATTGGGCGTCACCATAGCCTTCTTCCGCCCTGAAGTCAAGAAACACCGTTTCCTGCATATTTCAGCAACAGCCTCAGTAACCGTTCACGGGGGGTTGAGATCTCCTTTCCGGGCCTCCGGGCCGGTCTCTTGAGTGACTTATCTGCGGGGGACACCCGCCTGCCAAGGCCAATTGAGCGTTCTTGCCAAGACTTTCGTCCCGTGGATCTGCGATCGCAGAAGGAAGTAACATGGGTAACAAGGCAATGGCGGGCAGGCTTGCCCCCTTTGGCATTCTCGCATTCGTCGAGCTGCGGCTTCCCCCACTGATAAGTCACAAAACCGGGGACCCATCCGAAGGATGGGGAGTCCGAGCAAAGCGAGGACAAACCGGGGACCCGCCCGAGGGGTGGGGTCTGAGTCGAGCGAAGCGAGCGAAGAAGAGACGGCGCCCTCCCGGCAGTCGCGTCAGAAAAATCCTTCTGCCCCTATTTATTGAGCTGTTACAATTTGACTAAAAATCACCCGTGAAAGGTTACAAAAAAGGTTCTGCAAGGTCCCGGATTGTGCATCAGACTATGTGAAATTGACGGATGAAGCAAGCGGTTTGAAGGGCTTATCCCAAAAAGGGTGTGCCGCGACTGTTCATGCGGGCCAGGGGCGCCTTTTATAGGTGTTGATCAGGAATGATCCGTATGATATGGGGAATATGAAAAAGGACCATGACCGAGAAAGGAGTTTTGCAGAGATGAAGGTCGCCACGTTTAATGCCAATTCTATACGTGCAAGGCTCCCCGTTATCCTGGGTTGGTTAAAGCGGGAGGCGCCGGATATCCTGTTTCTCCAGGAAACCAAGGTCCAGGACGTGGATTTCCCTGTCGATTCTGTAAAAGCAGCAGGATATCATGCAGTGTTTAGGGGCCAGAAGTCCTACAACGGGGTGGCTGTCCTGAGTAAATCGCCGTTGACGGATGTGGAGACCAGCCTTCCTGTTGAGGATGTGGATGAGGCCCGGTTTATCAGCGGGCGTGCAGGGGATATTCATGTGATCAACGTGTATGTGCCCCAGGGATTTGAGCCCGGGTCGGATAAGTTCCGGTTCAAGCTGGCGTGGCTGGATCATCTCCTAAGGCATATCGCCGATTACTATGATCCGTCTTCCCCTCTCCTAACAGCAGGGGATTTAAATGTGGCCTTCACGGAAATGGACCTGTTTGACCCGGAGGGGTTCCGGGGAAAGGTGGGATTCCATCCGGATGAGCAGGCCTTGCTACGGCGTTTTTTCGACTGGGGGCTGGTGGATATTTTCCGGAAACACGTTACGGAGGGGGATGAGTATACCTTCTGGGATTACCGGATTCCGAACGGCTTTAAGCGTAACATGGGGTGGCGGATCGACTATATCCTGGCCACGGCCCCCCTGGCCGAACGGTCGCGATCCGCCTGGATCGACAAAAAGGCCCGGGCTATGCCAAAACCATCCGATCACACCTTCCTGGTGGCGGAATTCGAGTGAAAGGGCATTACGGGGTATGCAACCGGAATTTATTGAGGCACGGGATCTGCCGGACGCCTGGTTTCAGTGCGTGTATCGATTGGTAGGCTCCGGAAGGAAGTATGTGATCGACCGGGGGAGTTATGCAGGCCAGAAACGGCTTGAGTTCGATTATATTACTGTTCACGTCAGGTATCCCGGGGTACGGCCCCTTATTCCGGATATCCCGCCGGCCCTGGGCATTCCCAACCCGGTAGCCGACGGGTATTTGGAGGAATACCTTCCTTATCTTATGACATCGGCCAAGCAGCCGGGCGAAGACTATACCTACGGCCAGTATCTGGAGCCGCAGATTGCTGAGGTTATCCGCATGTACCGGGAAGAGGGGTTCGGCACCAACCAGGCCTATATGACGGTGGGAGATCCGCAAACCATCTATCTGAGCGATCCGCCCTGCCTTCGGGGCATCGACACCCGCGTCAGGGACGGTAAGCTCCATTTCGTGGTATATTTCAGGTCGTGGGATTTGTGGAACGGCTTCCCCGCCAACCTGGGGGCCATTCAGCTCCTCAAAGAGTATATGGCCTCAAGCATCGGGGTTGAAGACGGGGAGATCATTGCAGCCAGCAAGGGGCTTCACCTGTACGACTATGTCTGGGAACTGGCCCGCCTGAGAACCATGAAATATCAGGAACCAACATAGGCAAAATTGGCCCGCAATCGTTCCGAGGCCGGCTTGCGAAACATATCATGTGTAGGGGAACCCCTTCCAGAAGGCCTTCTCCTTGTACTGCCAGTCCTTTTCAAATTTCTGGTTATACAGGTCCGCAAAGCGTTCGATCCACCGCCACCAGGTGGTTTTTCCCTTCTGCTTCGCCTCCAGAACGTCATCCAGATAGGTCGTAATATCGATCATTCGGTCCTTGGGCACGTAGAGGGCGGCCCCTTCGTGACGGGATTTCATGGTGTCCTCAGGTGTAAGAGCGTGCGCGGTCAGCATAATGGCCGTAATATTTTTCTGGTTGGCGATCTTCAGGAGCTCATAACCGTTCACCCCCATGATATCCAGAATGGCGATGTCAAAAACCTGTGTGCCCATGAGCCGTTTTGCCTCTTCAAATGTGCCGGCCATGGTGATTTTCGCCTGGGACAGCAGGTCTTCCAGGGTTTCGAGGACATCCGGTTCATCATCCACGATCAGGATCCGTTTTGCCTTGATCAAATCTTTCTTCGGCATGATCTTTTCCTCTCCATTGGGTCCATTAATTTCTGTTTACACCCTATTATTTCATAGAACTCATTCAATTTCCATGACCAATTCTCTGCGGGGAGGTTTTTACAGAGACGGATCCGGGCTCCCGCCCTTGGAATGTGGTTCCCAGTCAGGGGGCGTGCCATCACAGACGTGTGCCTGGATGGCGAAAATCGATATGGATGGAATATACGGCTTGACAATCGCCCTGAGGGATAGTAAAGTGAGAAGCGTTTTAGGCACGTAGCTCAGGGGGAGAGCACTACCCTGACACGGTAGGGGTCAAGGGTTCAAATCCCTTCGTGCCTACCAGAGTAAAATCAATGAGTTGGGCCGCTTTTTGAAGCGGCCTTTTTTTTGGGGATTTTGCGGTATCAGCTCAATACTTAGGGGGATAACAGTGAACGTAGTGCCGGGGCAGGAGGATTCTTCTTCCGCTCCGGGCCTCCGGGCAGTCGCGTCAGAAAGCCCTCCTGGCCCTGTTCATTAAGCTATTACCTTTCATTTAGCGGGATTGAAGCTTGGTGATCAACAAAGTCTGAAAGTTCGCATTCTCGAGAGCAGATTCCTGTATGGGCTTTTTTGATCCTGAGGAGATTTTCAGGGCAACCCCGTGATAATTCATGCAGGTGCAAAGGATATCCTTGACGAGCAGATGGTTGCAAATGAGGCCGGGCCAAGCCCATTTCATGCGGATGCGGGGCTGATTCAGGGGTGGGGAGACACAGGCGACCAAAAGAGTTGAAAAATATGCTCAAGCCATTGATAATATAAAACGTGACATATTCACAGCCCAAAATAGGAGGTTTTTTATGCTGATGCCGGATCAGTTCAGGGTGAACGAGGCGTGGATCGGCGTTCGGATCAATGAGGAATTCCTGTTTGTCGCAGACATGCCTTATGATGTCTATGTGCTGATGGATGCGGCCAGCGCATACGTACTGGGCTATGTTCTGTCCAAGGTCGTGGATGAAGGACCGCAGGAAAAGGACATTGAAGACCTATTCCAAAAGGCATGGAGCGCCAAGCGCCAATGGGCTGACAGGCTCATCGTGCCCGAAGGTTCTGTGGCGGAAAGGGCATTCAGAGGAAAGGCGGAGGAAAAAGGGCTTTCTGTGGAAACCGTGCCTTTGTGTGATCTGGAGGTGATTGTTGGACCCTTGAAGGAATCGTTCGATGCCGATTTCATGGGGCGAAATGCATAATACCAGTGTATTTGGTTCAAAATCTGATCTCTCCCGCTTAAACGGTCGCCCCTGATCATGAATAGCAGAATCACATGAGACTTGCCAGGGCTTCAGACCTTCCTCTCATTAATAAAAATGGCCGGGAATATCCGGAAAGATCCCGATTATCACCGGGGGGGGGTGAACCCGCATGTGCCAGATGCAACAGATCAGGGATCGAAGGCCGAAAGTCGCAAGGCTGAAGTTGGCAAGCATCCAATCTCCAATCCCTGAGGCGGCCTGACAGACGCAACTAAATAGGCAACCGTTCAGGGGGTCTTGAGATCTCCCTGATACACTGATATGAGAAAATCGCATCAGCTCAATAATTGGGGGGATAACAGCGACCGTAGCGCCGGGGCAGGAAGATTTTTCTTGTGCTCCGGGCCTCCGGGCTGGTCTCTTCAGCGACTTATCTGCGGGGGACACCCGTCTGCCAAGGCCAATTGAGCGTTCTTGCCAAGACTTTCGTCCCGTGGATCTGCGATGGCAGAAGGAAGTAACATGGGTAACAAGGCAATGGCGGGCAGGCTTGC
>JAGHEC010000350.1 GCA_021159525.1 Deltaproteobacteria bacterium
ATAAAAGGCATTTGAAAGCGGTCTGGACGGATCTGTGTTCGGCACTCCCAAAACATCATAACCCATTTTGACAAGGAAATCCTCTCCCAACACACCGGCCTGAAAAATGGCCCACAGACTTATAAGTGTGCCCAAAACGACCATCCATTTCAAGTAACGGAGGAACAAGTCAAGCGGGACCGTGTGATGGATCGCGCGATAAAATAGACAATTATCGGCTCGGCAAAAGACCTGAAGCCGAAAAATGCAATGCCTTTATCGTTGGATAAAAGGAAAAGGGTGATGAGATAAAGGACAAAAAAAAACCGGAAACATGCGTTATTGACAGGTTGAGAGGTCGCCGGGCGAGGGGGATGCGGCTGTTCAGCAGCAAGTCCGCAATGACCAAAAGACCCATTAATGCGAACATGCCCTCCTTCCAGGATGAGAGAAGCATGGCCGGCATGCCGAGAGCCTTTGGCAGCGTCATAAAAAAAAGCTGCGTGTTCAATGGCAACAGGAGAAGCGTGCTCAGTAAGATATAGGCGGGAAGTCTGTTCTGGATCACCATGCTCTCCCTTTTGTAAGACCCGACGGCCTTCTTTCATAAAAACATTTGTAACCGTTCACGGGTAATTTTTCGCCAAATTTGGGATTGTCCGCCTTACGTAACAGCTCAATGAACAGGGGCAGGAGGGTTTTTCTTGGGCCCTGCCGGCAGTCGCGTCACAAAAACCCTCATGCCCCGGCACTACGTTCGCTTTTATCCCCGGAATTATTGAGCTGGCACGTTTTTCTCATATCAATGTCTCAAAGAGGTCTCAAGCCCCCGTGAACGGTTATAACCATTTTCAAAGTCCATGGGTCTTTCCTCTCATTCTCAGTTGAAAGGGGTACTGATTCCTAAAATCGCCTCTCAGACCATCAGCAATACCCCTCAGGAAACAGGCCAGCCTTGCCTTTTTGTGATTGTCGTATATCAGGATCCCGGCCGTTTTTCTCCACACAAACATCAACAACTGAACATAAAAACGCCATGGGCTGGCACAGTGCCTTTTTCCCAGATAGACGAGATTCCTGGGGCTGAAATATGAAAGCCATATGCTCGATTGAGCGATCCTTGGGGATGCCCTTCCGAAACGCCGCCTCATATTTTCCGGTTTGCTGTGCTCGTCCCTGTGGACAATAACGCTTTCCGGAATTAAAAGCATCCTCCCCCGGGACCGCAGCCTGATGCTGTAATCTACGTCATCATGGTGGAGAAAGAAATCCTCTCTGGGAAAACCGACCCCGGGGATCACATCGGTTTTTATCAGCAAACCGACAAAAGACGCCATATCAATATCGACAAAGCCGGAATTATAGCATTGCTCGGGAACGGGTGTTTGGAGAAACTCAAAGTATTTTTTATAGAAAATCCGTCCCCTATGGGTGGTTTGAATTTCTCCTGAAGCCCCCTGCACCCGGCTGGCCAGGGCCGCCACATCCGTCATACCGAAATAGGGCGCGAGCTTAAGCAGGGCATCCTTCATGGGAAGTGCATCATCGTCCATGAGCCAGAGCCAGTCAAAGCCCTTTTCGTATCCTGTTTTTACACCATGGGCAAAGCCCCCGGCGCCCCCCGTATTCTCATCCAGGCGTATATAATCGATCAACGGATTCTGCAAATAATTGTTTTCTTGCAAGAATCGTGACGTGCCGTCGCTGCTGGCATTGTCAATGACGATAATCGAATGAATCGGGTATGTCTGACCCAGCAGGGCATCCAGGCAATCCCTCAGCAAATGTTTTCTGTTGAATGTCACAACAACGGCAGCAATGGTCTCCATTTTTTAATGTCTCACCTGGGTGATTCCATGACCTGATCCTTATGACGCCGTCCTCAGGAATCAAGATGTCCAATTCCCCGCGCCCCGCTTATACAAACCATCTCCGGATGGCGCCATCAGGAACGGTACGCATGCCGCAAACAAGACGGCGCTTTTTCCTCATCCTGGGCATGGCCTTCAGAACTTCACAATACCCCCGTATCAGAAAGGGCTCGCGCACCAGCACATAGGCCAGGGCCATCAATTCAAAGCCGAGTATGTAAGGCAAATGAAGAACCATATCCCTCATTCGCTCATTCTTAATCATGAGAAAATAGCGGTTTCGAAACTGCATCCGGCGCAGACTTCTCGGCTGGCTTTTTCTGGTCTCCGGGTTGTATGCATGAATATGGCAGGCAACCGCCTGAGGAACGTACAGGCATTTCCATCCTCTCAACTGGCCGCGCCATGCCAGATCCACCTCCTCACGATATGCGAAAAAATCCTCGTCAAAATACTCTTCGCCCAATTTGGTATCTTCCAGCATCTTGCGTCTATACATGGGCGCCGCGCCAAATGGGCCGAAAACAAAGTCCTGGTTTTCATATTGGCCCCTGTCCCTTTCCCCGGAACCTCGTTCGGTGTTCTTTCGATTCTTTTTCAAGAGCAGGCCGGTTGAATCAATCATCCCTGTAGCAATGACCTTGCCATTTCGGAACTCCGCTCTTAATAATTTGCCGTCAACCATGCCGACTGAAGGATCTTCTTCAAAGCGCCTCACTTTTTCCTCAATAAAGCGGGGCGTCATAAATACATCTGGATTCAAGGCCATGAAATAGGCCCCATCGCTCATCCGAATCGCCTTATTATGTCCCCCGCTATAACCGAGATTTTTTTTATTGCAGACAAGCCGAACCAAGGGAAACCGGGACCGAACAATATCGACAGAGTCATCGGTGGAATCGTTGTCTGTCACGATGACCTGGAGGTTTTTGTATGTCTGGGCCAAAACAGTCTTTAAACAGGCCTCTATATATTGACTGTGGTTCCTAATGAGCAGGCTTACAGTTACAAGCGGATCCATACCTATCAAGGTTTCTCAACGCCCGGGCCCGCATTAAAAAACAACGCCGGCCAGGCCTGTTTAGTAATAGCTCAATGAACAGGGACAGGAGGGTTTTTCTGAAGAGACCAACCCGCAGGCCCGGAGCGGAAGAAAAGTCATCCTGCCCCGGTGGTACGTTTGCGGTTATCCCGCCCGGAATCTATTTGTGGATGGGCACTAATTATTGAGCTGATACCCTGTTTACGCCACAGGAAAGATTCTGGAGTAAATACGTTCAAATGCCTTCCGAACCCCGTTCATTTTCATTTCCAAAAAGCCTCTGCGCATGTAATGGACAACGCCACTTGCATACAACCATCCGGGGTCAAGCGATTTATCTCTGAGTACCCGCGGGTTGCCGCAAAAATCTTGAAGAGGAACAGAAACCTTTTCCCACGTGAGTTCTCCGGCCGTCCTGGCATTGTTCTCCCGGAAAGTCGAGAGTGTCTCGGGGTTGTCCGCCAGATCGAGGATGGCCCTGGCCAGCCCATGGACATCGCCGGAACGTACAACCACCCCAAGCCCCTTTTCAGCAATCAATGTGCTCGTTGCGTCCCCATCCGAAACAATGCTGGGAAGATGTGTCCAGATGCAATCGAGGACCCGTGTCCGGTAGGAGAAACGTGTCTCCACATGGCAGGGGTGAATGCTGATGCCGATGTCTGATTCCAGCAGATAATTGTGCCGCTCCTCATATGGGATCCAATTTTCGTTAAAGACAACAACCTTGTCCAATAGATTTAATTCCCGGCTTAATTGAACCGCCCTGTCAGCCATGGACATCTGGAAAAGATTTGGGTTGGGGTTTTTGCCGCCCATAAAAAACAGTTTGATGTCTTTCCTGACGCAGCTCACTTCGGCCATGGCCCTTATGAGCGTCAATGGATCCATCCAGCTCCACAGGCCCCCGTTCCAGATCAAGACTGTATCCGTGGCCTGTATGCGGTGATCCACTCCCTTTAAGACCGCCCGGGTATGCCGCGGAAAAACTGCCGGCATCCCAAACGGCACAATGCCTATCAAATCCAAAAGATTCGGGTCTCGATCATAGTACCGGGGGGTAATCCGTCCCAGGGCCATCAGCGCGCCGATCCAGAAATCCCGCTGTCGTTCGTTGGCGCACATAAAAAAATCTCCGGCATGAAGCTGAAGCCTGGCCATGGAGAGTTCCAGGGCAGCAAACAGCGTCCGAAGACGCAGGTTTCTGTGCGCCAGCCAGGACAGGCTTTCAATGGGATAGGGGCTGTAAAGGTCTACTGCCAAAGGCTTTCTCAGCTTAACTGCCAAAGGAAGAAGAAGCGGGTCAAGCCGTTGGGCAACCACAATGTCGGTCTGCTGGATGGCCTTCTTGAGCAGGCCCAGGTTGTATCGGAGGATGAAAAAGGAAGATGAAGCGAGATCAGTCTCATTGGGAACAGCAAGGGTCACGTCATGCCAGCGACTCAGCATCCGGGCAAATTCCCAATAGCGGATGGCAGTGCCGCCCATCTTTTTATTGACGCGATCATTGCTGATGACAAGGACCTTGGACAATGCCACCCTCTCTAACTGATCCCTTGCACACTGCACGAATGGGTTTTGCGAGGGGAAATCCCGATCAGTTTTTGGTAACAGCTCAATAACCCGGGGCAGGAGGGTTTTTCTGACGCGACTGCCGGGAGGGCGCCGTCTCTTCTTCGCTCGCTTCGCTCGACTCA
>JAGHEC010000169.1 GCA_021159525.1 Deltaproteobacteria bacterium
CGAAACCGGGGACCCATCCGAAGGATGGGGAGTCCGAGCAAAGCGAGGACAAACCGGGGACCCATCCGAAGGATGGGGAGTCCGAGCAAAGCGAGGACAAACCGGGGACCCATCCGAAGGATGGGGTCTGAGTCGGGCGAAGCGAGCGAAGAAGAGACGGCGCCCTCCCGGCCAGTCGCGTCAGAAAAACCCTCCTGCCCCGGGTTATTGAGCTGTTACGTGAGGCGGACAATCCCAAATTTGACCAAAAATCACCCGTGAACGGTTACCAATTTCTAAAGCGGGCTCTTATGTCAACATGTTATCGCTCTTCTGAACACGATCTTTCAGAATGAACCTGTAAAAATCTATATAAAAGGGGTTGGCTATGACAACGATCAGTATATTCAGCGGCGCCTTCTGCAATGAAGAATCCGTTATCAACGGTCTGGAATCTGCGACAGGATATGAGTTGGCGCGAGATGCGGATATGGTTCGAGAGGCGAGCCGGATCTCAAGCATACCCGAGCAGAAGATCGAACGGGCGTTCTCCGCCAAGACCTCGGTATTCAATAAATTTACCCACGAAAGGGAACGATCCATCGCCTATCTGAAGCTCGCCCTGGCCCTGGCCCTTTCGGAGCATGACATTATCGTGGCCGGCTTTGTATCGCATCTGATCCCCCACAGGATCAGCCATGTGCTGAGGGTCTGTCTCATCGCCGGTATCCCGTTCAGAACCCGGACAGCCGTTCAGGATCACGGACTCAGCGATCATGAAGCAGTGAAGGCAATCCACAAATACGATGAAGAGGCCGCCGCCTGGGTCCAAACGGTCCTGGAGGTCAGCGATCCGTGGGACCCTTCCCTTTACGACATGCTCCTCCCTGTCGACAAAATGGCTGTGGAAGATATCCTGGGAAAGGTCCGGGAGGTTATGGAAAAAGAGGCAGTGAGCGAAACCCTCCGATCCAGGAAGTCCTTGGAGGATTTTCTTCTGTCCGCAAGGGTTGAGGTAAGCCTGGCCAATGAGGGTCATGCCCTGGGTGTGGAGGCAAACAACGGCAATGTCACCCTGACCATCAACAAGCATGTGCTCATGCTGAACCGTCTTGAAGAAGAAGTGAATAAAATAGCCAGTCAGACGCCGGGCGTCAAGGAAGTCAAGACACAGGTTGGAAAAGGGTTCTACCAGGCCGACATCTACCGGAAACACGACTTCGAGATGCCCTCCAAGATCCTGCTGGTGGACGACGAGCGGGATTTCGTGGAGACCCTGTCCGAACGTCTGGTGATGCGCGATATGGGATCGGCCGTGGCCTATGACGGGGAGTCTGCCCTCGAATTGATCCGGGCCGACGAGCCTGAGGTGATGATCCTGGATCTCAGGATGCCGGGAATCGACGGCATCGAGGTCCTGCGCAGGGTCAAGAACACTAATCCTGAAATCGAGGTGATTATCCTCACCGGACACGGATCCGAGGCCGACCGGCAGACTTGCATGGCCCTGGGCGCCTTTGCCTATCTTCAGAAGCCGGTGGATATCGACAAACTGAGCGCCACCATCAAGGCCGCCAACGAAAAGATCAGGCAGCAAAACCGATCTCAAAACAACGGGCCTGCGAGAGTATAGATGTGGTTCCGGGAAAAAATCAGACGCTCTTTTCAGGAAAATAGGGAGGCCCCCCGCAGGGGCTCCACGTATCAGTTCAACTACCGGCGTATCTGGAAACTTGCGGTCCTGCTCACCGGCGGGGTCTCGCTCATCCCCCTGATCTTTATCACCGCGGTGAATTACGAAGCCATGCGCCACGCGATTGAATCGGAGATGATCTTTCGCACCACCCGGGTGGTCTCCAACACCTGTCTGTCCATATCCTTTTTCGTCAATGAACGGAAATCGGCCCTCAATTTTATCGTTCATGAGAACACCTTTGAAAGCCTGAACAGCCGGGAAAGGCTTTCAAGGATCCTGGGAGACCTGAAGAGGAGCTTCGGGGGCGGCTTTGTGGACCTCGGGGTGGTGGATGCCGCCGGACGCCAGCGAAACTATGTGGGACCCTACAATCTGGGAGGAAAGGATTACAGCGGCCAGAAATGGTTCCGGCAGGTGCTGGACTCCGGAATGTACATCAGCGATGTGTTCCTGGGATATCGGAAGGTGCCCCATCTGGTCATTGCGGTGAAAGGCATGAGCAGGAGCGGCGCTCCTTACGTCCTTCGGGCCGCCCTGAGCACCACGCCCTTTGAAACGCTTCTCTCCCAACTGGAAGTGGCCGGCATGGGCGATGTGTTCATGATCAACCATGAAGGGATCCTCCAGACACCCTCCCGGTATCATGGCGGGGTTTTTGAAAACATATATCTGCCGGTCCCGAAGAAACGCCCCAACACCGAGGTGCTGGAGGGCAAAGGCCCATTAGACGAAGACCTCATCATCGGCTACCGGTATATCGACGATACGCCGTTTATCCTCATGGTGGTGAAGAAGAAAAAGGAGTGCATGAAGCCCTGGTCTTGCACCGGGCTCAAATTGATCGTTTTTCTCCTGGTGAGCGTGAGCGTCATCCTGACGGTCATCCTGGGTACGTCCACCTATCTCGTGAAGAAGATAAAGATCGCTGATGAAAAACGGAGCGCCAGCCTCCACCAGGTGGAATACGCCAACAAGATGGCCTCCATCGGCCGGCTGGCGGCCAGCGTGGCCCATGAGATCAACAACCCGCTGGCCATCATCAATGAAAAGGCCGGGCTCATCAAGGACTTCTTTACCTTCGGGGGAAAATATGCGGAGGACCCCAAGCTGATGGGTCTGGTGGACGGCATCCTTACCTCTGTCAAACGGGCCGGGACCATCACCCGAAGGCTGCTCAATTTCTCCCGGAACCTGCAGGCAAGCGTAGAGCCGATTCATCTCAGGGAGGCCATCCTGGAGGTTCTGGGCTTTATGGGTAAAGAGGCCGAATTGAGGGAGATCAAGATTCACGTGGATGTGGCACAAGATATCCCGGTCCTGGAGACCGATCGGGGGAAACTCCAGCAGATCCTCCTCAATATCATCAACAATGCCTTTGCAGCCGTAAGCGATGGAGGCCATATTGACATCCGGAGCCGCCTGGAAAAGAAAGACCATGTGGCTATTATCATCGCCGATGATGGCTGCGGCATATCAAAAGAGGACCTCATCCGTATCTATGAGCCGTTCTTCTCGACCAAAAGCGGTCAGGGCGGGACCGGTCTCGGGCTTTCCATTACCTACAGCCTGGTCCAGGAGATCGGGGGATCCATACACGCGGAAAGCGAATTGGGAAAGGGAACCCGGTTTACCATCACCATCCCCATAAAATCGGAGAAGACAAAAACATGAGTCCCATAAAGGTATTATTGGTTGATGACGAGGAGGAACTTGTTTCTACCCTGGCAGAGCGGCTTGCGCTCAGGGGTATTCATGCCGACTGGACGACCCGCCCGGAAGATGCCCTGAGGCGACTGGAGGTCTGCAAATACGATGTGGCTGTGCTTGATGTAAAGATTCCCCGGATGAACGGCATAGAGCTGAAAAAAGAGATGGAAAAGAAGTGCGCTCACACCAAATTTATCTTCCTGACCGGTCATGGCTCCGAACAGGATTTCAGGGAGGGTTCTCAGGAGGCGGGTCCTGAATTTTATCTGGTAAAACCGGTCAACATTGAGGATCTGATGGAGAAAATAAACCAGTTATTGGGGCGATAAGGAGGACGGACATGGACACCAAATGCGGCATATTAGGGCAGACCGGGCTTCAGTTTTTTGGCAGGATCACGGCCTCCATTTCACACGAAATCAAAAATGTTCTGGCGGTGTTAAACGAAAATGCAGGGCTTTTGCAGGATGTTGTCCTCATGGCAGAAAAGGGGATTCCCCTGAATCCCGAACGGCTTAAAGGAGTTGCCGGGACCATGGGAAAACAGATCCAGAGGGCCGACGGAATTGTGGAAAATATGAACCGGTTCGCCCACGCGGTGGATGAAAACACAAAGGAGATCGACATCCACGAAACCCTCTCCCTGCTGCTGGGCCTGACCCGGCGGTTCGCAGACATGCGGGGCGTCACATTGTCCCCTGCCTATGGAAATTCCGGCAAATTCCTCACGTCCAATCCCTTTTTCCTGGAAAACCTTCTCTGGTGCTTTCTTGATTTTGCCATGGGAGCAACCGGTGAGGAAAGGGAGTTGACGATTGCTACAGAAGAGAATGAACACGCTATCCGGATCTGTTTTGAAGGCCTTAAAGGGCTGGCGGAAAAGGATGCGGGGGCATTCCCGTCTGAGCGGGAGTCGGCCTTGATGAAGGCCCTTGATGCCGATTTCACTATGGAACCGGTAAGAAGCCGGATTGTTGTGGCGCTTCCCAAAAAGGGATTCCGGTGAGCAGCTTAAGGAAGAAAGACCAGCCCGGAGGCCCGGAGCGGAGGAAAAAGCATCCTGCCCGGGCGCTATGTTCACTGTTATGCCCCTGATTATTGGGCTGATACGCCATTTTTTAAAGGAGGAGGTATCATTATGAAAATTCGTGTATTGCTGGTCGACGACGAAAAGGACTTTGTTGATGCGCTGGCCGAACGGCTCTCCATGCGCAATTACGATGTGACCGTCGCCCTGAGGGGAGAGGAGGCCCTTGACAAGCTGCGCCAGTACAATTTTGACGTGGTGATCCTGGATGTGCGGATGCCCGGGATCGACGGCAATGAGGTCCTCTCCGAGATCAAGAGGATCAAACCGCTGACCGAGGTGATTATGTTGACAGGGCACGCCACGGTGGAATCTGCGATCGAAGGGATGAAGCAGGGGGCCTATGACTATCTCATTAAGCCGTGCGAGACCGAAGACTTGGTGACCAAAATTAACAGGGCCTATGAAAAAAAGGCCGAGCACGAAGAAAGGATTCGGGAGGCCAGGGTAAAAGAGATTATCTCTTCCCCCAGGGCCGCCCTGAAGGATGCCTGATGCGGCTCAACTGTTATAGCTCAACTTCCCTGTCGAGACAAACTGGTTCACTAGCGGCGGCCTACAAAACCGCTGGAAAAAGGCCATTGGCCCTTTTGGCTGCACATGCGGACTGAAAGCTTTCAATTGAAAGCTTGTTGCACTTGAAAGGAGATGGCGCATGCACGGTTCTGAAATTAATAAGATTAACGGCGATCAGGCCTTGAAACGGCTCCTGGCCGGAAACGCCCGATTTCAGGAAAAGCGGCCCGAACACCCCCGCCAGACGCCGGATCGCAGCAGGGAAACAGCGGCAGACGGTCAGCGGCCGTTCGCTGTAATCATCGGATGTTCCGATTCCAGGGTTCCCCCGGATATCCTCTTTGACCAGGGCATAGGTTATCTGTTCGTTGTGCGTACGGCCGGGGGCGTGGTGGACGATGTGGCCATAGCAAGCATCGAATACGCCGTATCCCATCTCAAGACGCCCCTGATCTTGGTGTTGGCTCACGCCCATTGCGGGGCGGTGACCGCAGCGGCTGCGGCCCGTGCACCACTGGAAGGCAGGCTCGGATGTCTGGTGCATGCCATCCGGCCCGCCCTTGAACAGGTCAAAGAGCCGTGCCGGGACCTGGTGGACCGCGCCTCAAAAATCCTTGCCGAGATGATCGCGCGGCAACTAAAGAACACAGGCCCTTTTCTGTCGCACGCCGTAAACACCGGCAAGATCATGATCGCTGCCGCCTACTATGATCTTTTTACAGGGGCCGTGGATATCCTTTCGCGGTAGGAGGTCCTCTATTTGCCGGACTGGATCTGTCCGGCCTCGTTTCCGCCGGTGACCGCAGTGGATTTTTTTGAAAACGGCAAGATCATTGCCGGTCCCGACCGCGGCATCCTGATTGTGTAACCGTTCACGCGTGATTTTTCGTCAAATTGTAACAGCTCAATAAATGGGGGCAGAAGGGTTTTTCTGACGCGACTGCCGGGAGGGCGCCGTCTCTTTGTGACTTATCAGTGGGGAAAGCCGCAGCTCGACGAAGTGGAGAATGCCAGAGGGGCAAGCCTGCCCGCCATTGCCTTGTTACCCATGTTACTTCCTTCTGCCATCGCAGATCCACGGGACGAAAGTCTTGGCAAGAACGCTCAATTGGCCTTGGCAGGCGGGTGTCCCCCGCAGATA
>JAGHEC010000131.1 GCA_021159525.1 Deltaproteobacteria bacterium
GAAGAGACCAGCCCGGAGGCCCGGAGCGGAAGAAAAACCCTCCTGCCCCGGCGGTACCTTCACTCTGCTTCCCCTAAATATTGAGCTGTTACGTTATCCCCCTAATTATTGAGGTGATACGTTCAGCCCTTTATTGGTAGACCTTTTTAACCCTTTCAAACCGTGCAGTTGGAGGGAGGGGAGGAAAGAGCGCTTTTGTTTTTAAAGGCCTTGCGCATATTAAGGAGAAAGACATGGCGAATGTGGTAGTAGTGGGGACACAATGGGGCGATGAGGGAAAGGGAAAGGTGGTGGATCTCCTCACCGACAGATCGGATATGGTGGTGAGGTTTCAGGGCGGCAACAATGCCGGCCATACGCTTGTGGTAAAGGGAAAGCAGTTTATTTTTCACATCATCCCCTCCGGCATCCTCTACGAAGACAAAAAGTGCCTAATCGGAAACGGCCTGGTGGTGGACCCTGAGGTCCTCCTGCAGGAGATGGCAGACCTGGAGGAGGCCGGGGTATCGCTTGGGCCAGAGAGGCTGTCCCTCAGCGAGAAGGCCCACATGATCATGCCTTACCACAAGGCCCTCGATCTGGCCAGAGAGACGGCCAAGGGGAAGGCCAAGCTGGGGACCACGGGTCGCGGCATCGGCCCCTGCTATGAAGACAAGGCGGCCAGGACCGGCGTCAGGGCAGCGGATCTGGCAGATCCTGAACTCCTGAAGGAAAAGATCGAGGCCGGGTTGAAAGAAAAAAATTTCTTGTTGGAGCGGTTTTTCAATGCTGAACCATTGGAAGCAGGGCCTATTGTAGACAGTTATCTGGCCATGGGAGAGAGGTTGGCCCCCTTTATCACGGATGTCTCTATGGAGCTGGACCAGGCCGTTCGGGCCGGAAAGACCATCCTGTTCGAGGGGGCACAGGGGACCCATCTGGACCTGGATCACGGCACTTATCCCTTTGTGACCTCTTCCAACCCTGTGGCCGGAAGCGCCTGCGCCGGGGCCGGCATCGGCCCCAAACACCTTCACCATGTGGTGGGAATCGTCAAGGCCTACACCACGCGGGTAGGCGCGGGGCCGTTTGTGACAGAACTGACCGATAAAACAGGGGGCTACATCCAGGAGCGGGGCAAGGAATTCGGGGCCACTACGGGCAGGCGGAGGCGCTGCGGCTGGCTTGACCTGGTGGTGGTGCGCGATTCTGTCCGGTTGAACGGCCTCGACAGCTTGGCCATTACCAAACTGGATATCCTCACCGGGCTGAAACGGCTCAAAATTTGCGTGGGATATGAACTGGAAGGAAAGCGGGTGGATCAGCGGCCGGCAAACCTCAAGCGGATGGCCGCATGCATCCCCGTGTACAAGGAAATTCCGGGATGGGAGGAGGATATCTCTGCGGCCAGAGACCTGAAGGAGCTGCCTGAGGCCGCCAGGAACTATGTGGACGCTATCCAAGAGGGGGCGGGAATCCCAGTCTCCATTATCTCTGTGGGGCCTGGCCGAGAAGACACCATCGTGGTCAGGTATCCGGATTGACGATTGAGGCTCTTTGATTTTAACTTCTCTGGAACGTGCGAACGAGTTAGGCCGCGGGGTCTCTGCCTGCCGCGTGCGGTATGGGGGTCACTGCCTCCGCTCCAAGACGGGACAACAAAATGCGTACGCAGTGCTCGGCGGCCGCCCCCTGACTCGTGATAGTCTTTATGGAAAGGCGGCAAAGGACTACCGTCTTATGAAAGACTGTCCTTGGGGCTGGATCAGAACGAATTCCAACGCCCTGCTGCCGTTCCGGGGAGCTGTAACCGGTTTTTGTCCCGTCTTGGAGGGGAGGCAGTGACCCCCCGCGCGGGCATAACATTGCGCGACTTTGGCTGAAACCTATTTGGTTGCGGCTGCCAGGCCGGGCCTTAGGGATTTAGGTGTTGGGGTTTTGGCGGGTGACTGAGGAGACCGGCATGTTTCAGCATTGGAAAAGGGTTCAAAGGCCGGGAACTCACAACACCCAACAAATGCAATGAACTCAGAAAACTAAACAGGCGAGGATGGCGATATGGCCGACGCAGAAGGATTGTTGGAGGCAAGAGAGGTAAGGGAGATGCCCTCAGAGGCACATGATGCAGGAAAAAGGTGGATCAAAGGATCCGAACACCTGGGCTGGGGCATGAAGAACCGGCTTTCCCGGCTCATCAAGCCGGACGGCCGCTGCCAGTTTCTTCCCATAGACCACGGCTATTTTCAGGGACCCACGCGCTGCCTTGAACGGCCGGGCGAGACCATCAGAGATCTGATTCCCTACGCGGATGGTCTGTTCGTAACCCGGGGGGTCCTGAGGGCCGCGATCAACCCTCAGATCCCAACACCCATTATCCTGCGGGTGTCGGGGGGAACCAGTGTAGTGGGAAGGGACCTGGCCGATGAAATCATCACTACATCCATTGAAGAGATGGTACGCCTCAACGTGGCCGCAGTGGGCGTGTCCATCTTCGTGGGGAGCGACTACGAACGGGATACGCTGGAAAATCTGAGCATGCTGGTGGATGAGTGCGAGGAATACGGCATTCCGGTCATGGCCGTAACCGCAGTGGGAAAGGAGCTCGAAAAGCGGACCGCCCGGTATCTGGCCCTGTCCTGCCGCATTGCTGGAGAATTAGGGGCAAGGATCGTCAAGACTTATTACTGCGAAGACGGCTTTGAAAAGGTCACAGACGGGTGTCCGGTCCCGGTGGTTATTGCCGGAGGACCCAAGTGCGAGACCGAGCTGGAGGTCTTTGAATTCGTATACGACGGGATACAGAAAGGGGCCATCGGCGTCAATCTGGGCAGGAATGTATGGCAGAACCCGCACCCCAAGGCAATGATGCAGGCACTCAACGGCATCATCCATGACGGCCTCATCCCCAAACAGGCGCTGGAACTGTTTGAAACAGTCCGGGCCGGGTAGACGGAGGACACAGGACGGACGAAGGAAAGCGAGGCAACAACGGGATACGAATACACAACCGATATTATAGGCATCGAGCATCCAGTCCCATGCACGTATTAATGTATTACAGTAATCAGGATGTCCGGGTCCAGGAAATGCCTGTGCCTGAGATAGGCCAGGGTGAACTCCTTATGAAGGTGGTGGCCAGCGGCATCTGCGGCAGCGATGTGATGGAATGGTATCGCCGCGACAAGGTCCCCCTTGTGCTGGGTCATGAGGTCGCCGGAGAAGTAGCCGCAGTGGGAAAGGGGATCAAAAAGTTCAGACCAGGGGATAGGGTGGCAGCCACCCATCATGTCCCCTGCAATACCTGTCACTATTGCCTTAGCGGGCGCCACACCGTCTGCGAGACCCTCCTTCGGGGGACCCATTTCGATCCCGGCGGCTTTGCCGAATTTCTGAGGGTCCCTGCCATCAACGTGGACCGGGGGGTCTTTCCCATCCCCGAGGGTGTCTCCTTTGAAGAGGCCTCCTTCATGGAACCTCTGGCCTGTGTTTTGAGGGGTCAGAAAAACGCCCGCCTGCGGCCGGGCCAGTCGGTTTTGGTCCTGGGAAGCGGGATCTCGGGGCTCCTCCATGTGGGGCTGGCCAAGGCCCTCGGCGCCGGTCTGGTGGCCGCGGCCGATTCCATCCCATTCCGGCTCGAAAAGGCCCGGGAAATGGGAGCGGATCTGGTCCTCCACCGGGATGATGACATCCTGAAAGAGTTGCGACAGGCCAATGAGGGCCGTCTGGCCGATCTGGTGATCATCTGCTTTGACGGGTTCATTCCCCTGGCCCTCAAGGCCGTGGAGAAGGGGGGCACGGTCCTCTTCTTTGCCGGCGCGGCTGAAGGCGCCACCCTTCCATCACCCATCAACGACCTCTTCTGGCGCACTGAGATCACCCTGACCAGCACGTATGCCGGCGCGCCGGCAGACTGCGTCACTGCCCTGAAGCTGATCAGGGAAAAGGCCGTGCCCGTGCTCAAGACCGTGACCCACCGCCTGGCCATAACTCAAGGGCCCATGGGCTTTCGGATGGTCTCTGCACCCACCGAGCATGACTGCATCAAGGTTATTGTTGAACCCCAACGACAGGAATGACAGACAAGATGAAAAAACCCCAGCAGATCACCCTGGATCACGGAGCCGGGGGCGAGGCCTCCCACGAACTGGTCCATGACATCTTCTTGAAACGGCTTGATAACGAATTTCTTCACCATCTCGACGACAGTGCCGTGCTGGATCTGACCGGAGGTCGTTTTGCCATGACCACCGATTCTTATGTGGTGGACCCGATCTTTTTCCCGGGGGGTGACATCGGGAGCCTGGCGGTGCATGGCACAATCAATGACCTGTCCATGCAGGGGGCAACCCCCCTCTACCTGACCCTCGGCCTCATTCTGGAGGAAGGCTTCCCGATCGCCGATCTGACAAGGATCATGGACTCCGTGGCTGAGGCCGGCCGGGAGGCCGGGGTCAAGGTCGTGGCCGGCGATACCAAGGTGGTGCCCAAGGGAAAGATGGACAGAGTCTTTATCAATACGGCCGGAATTGGATCCATACCCGAGGGAGTGGAGGCAGGAAGCCACAATGCACGGCCGGGAGACCTCATCCTGATCAACGGCTGCATCGGGGACCATGGCATCGCCGTTCTTGCGACCCGCGAAGGACTGGATTTCCAGACAGAGCTGAAAAGCGACAGCGCCCCCCTTAACGGGCTGGTCTCTGCCGTCCTCAAGACCAGCTCACGAATCCATGTCCTGAGAGACCCGACCCGGGGAGGTGTGGCCACGGCCCTCAATGAAATCGCCGGCCAGTCCGGGGTAGGAATAACCCTTTTCGAGGATGCCCTCCCTGTTTCAAAACCGGTTCTTGCCGCCTCCGAACTCCTTGGGCTTGACCCCCTTTATCTCGCCAATGAGGGAAAATGCCTCATGGTCGTGGACCCTGACGACGCCGACGCCCTGCTCGGAACATTGAAACAGGAAAAATACGGAAAAAAGGCCGCCATCATCGGCGAGGTCTCAGACAAGAACCCGGGCCGGGTTCTCCTCAAGACCCGTGTGGGCGGCGCCCGCATCCTCACCATGCTCACCGGAGAGCAATTGCCCAGGATTTGTTAGAGAGGCGCAAGGTTGGGGGATTGCTCAATTCCATAGCATCGGGTTCAGGGTTTCTTGTCTATCAACCCCTTGAGACTGGCAAAGGGTTTGTGGGTCAGATCGGACACTTTCTCATCTCCGACCTGTATCCCTTTGCTCTCCAGGTAATCGAGATGCCTCCGGTGCTCGTTCTCGTGGCAGTAGATGCACAGGTTTTCCCAGTTGCTGCCGTCAGGGGGGTTGTTGTCATGATTGCCGTCCTTGTGATGGACCGTCAACTCGTGCACATTCCGATGGTTGAATTCCCGTCCGCACCGGGCGCACACCCAGGGATGGATCTTCAGGGACTGTTCCCGATAGCTCTTTTCCCGTTCTGCCTGGGCCTGTCTCGCCCGGGCAATCACATCCTCCACTTTTTCCCTCTTCACATCCGCGCGCTGTCCCCTGCGCGGCCCAAAGCTGCTCCGTGCCATGGCGACTAACCTCTCACTCAATAAACAACAGCACAACAACACTCCTATCCGAAATCGTTTCTATTCATCATTATACATCCAGCCAGCACATATTTTCACCCCAAATCTGGCTCATGGACGACCTGCGCCTGTAATCCGCCAAGATCAGGGGCTGTCTCAGGGTATAAGCCTGGGAGATCGAGCGGTATAAGAAGGAGCTGGAGCGGGAGATGGAAGTATAACGGCCAAGCAATTGTAAATGGTGATGTTTGCTTTAGCCTGGTTCCTGAAACTCGCCCAAGCAGACGAGTATCAGCCCGCAATAGCTCAATTAACAGGGGCTGGAAGGTTTTTCTGACGCGACTGCCGGGAGGGCGCCGTCTCTTCTTCGCTCGCTTCGCTCGACTCAGACCCCACCCTTCGGGCGGGTCCCCGGAACAAAAATCTTCCTGCCCCGGTGGTACGGTCG
Source organism: Deltaproteobacteria bacterium (assembly GCA_021159525.1). Taxonomy (GTDB): domain Bacteria; phylum Desulfobacterota; class DSM-4660; order Desulfatiglandales; family Desulfatiglandaceae; genus AUK324. Next base: position 5,978 of record JAGHEC010000131.1, read on the forward strand.
CTGTTATCCCCCCAATTATTGAGCTGATGCGATTTTCTCATATCAGTGTATCAGGGAGATCTCAAGACCCCGTGAACGGTTACTTATTTTTTGAAAGTCACGAATTTCGGCTAATATGCAAAAATAAAGAAATTGCAAGAGACGAGAGCAAGGAATAAGATAAAAGGAAAAAGGGTCGCCAAATTGGTCGCTCAGGTTTGACGATAATGGATCGGACAAGCAATGAAATCGCGTTCTAAGGAACGAGACATACGTCTCCTTTTAGCAGACAGCTCGGCATTGGCTGCGCATATCATGCGCGTGCTTCACGAGAAAACAGATTACGCCTCACTCTTTCCAGAAAGGATCTCTGTTTCCCCGGCCGCCTCCGCGGTCCTTCTCCTTTTGGGCCGGGAGTCCTGTGAGCAAGGACGCGAGCACGAGCCCTGCCTCATCTTCAACAAGCGGTCCATACAGGTGAAGCAGGCAGGCGATCTCTGCTTTCCGGGCGGCCGGATCACACCGCGCCGGGATATCCATCTTTCCAGGATACTCCGCCTCCCTTTTCTTGCGCTTTCTCGATGGCCCTACTGGGAGGGATGGCGCAGGACAAGCCCTGTAGCGGGCCGGAGACTGGCCCTCCTCCTTGCGGCCAGTCTCCGGGAAGGATTTGAGGAGATGCGCCTAAATCCCTTGCGGGTCAGGTTTCTGGGTCCCCTCCCTAGCCAGCGCCTCATCATGTTCGACCGGGTCATCTATCCAATGGCCTGTTTCATAGGCCGGCAAAGGCGCTTTTTTCCCAACTGGGAGGTAGAAAAGATTGTTTATATCCCCCTCAGGGACCTGTTAAATGAAAAAAAGTACAGGTGCTATCGCGTGCGCATGGGCCACCGCGAACAGAGGCCGTCCCTGCTTGGGGGAGGGCAGGAAACACACCCTGTTATCCAGGAATTTCCCTGTTTTCTGTATGAAAGGGAAGGCGAACAGGAAGTCCTCTGGGGGGCCACCTACCGGATCACGGCCCTCTTTCTGGAAGTGATCTTCGGTTTCACGCCCCCTCCTCTCAAGACCCTTCCGACCGTTGAAGGGGCCTTGACCAAGACCTACCTGACAGGTACGGGCAAATCCAAGATCGGCTAAGCCGAAGTGCTGTCTTTTGACTTTTCCTCAAGACAAAACCGCCACTTACAGAACATGTCTTCGGGATGGGGATCAGGCGGTGCAAAGAGGCATTCCACCCGGATCCGGTCGTCAATGGCGCTGGCAAACCCTTGAAATTCCCCCCGGTGCATCTCCTTGCACACAAACTCTTCCAGTCCTCTCTTGAGGCGGGCCTCTTGTGTAGGGCAGGACCGCACCGAGATAACCACCTCGTCTTCCAACCACTTGATGTCATACCCCACAAGGATGCACCAGGGAAAAAGTTTCAGCGCCTTTACAAATCCTTCCAGCCCCTTTTCCCGGATACCAAATCTGGGCACGAGATCTTTTGCTGCCATACCTGCGACCCGGCCCCAGACCTGCTCATTAAGCCGCTCAGCGGTCGGTTGGTCAAAGCGTTCGGCCACATAGATGAACCAGAAGGCATCCATCACCCGATAATGCCACAGAAGAAATTCAATATATTTCCTGAGTTCAGGGGCCTCCATATTTTTAAAGACTTCAAGATCCATGTTCCCTCCTGCATGCTTTCAGAGTAAAGCTTTTACCCAAAGACCGGCGCCTTGATCCAGTTCGTTCGGGCGATGACGCCAATCCGTTTCAGGCGTCATTCCGGCCAATCCCGGATCAAGGTCCGGGCGCCGGAATCCAGTGTACTTTTGAAGCGCTCATAAGCGCGGATGCAGAACCGGGCCTGCCCTGTGCCTGATACGGGATCCGGGATGGCGATGAAATCCAATTCAACCGAACCACCTGCTCTCAGTGTAGGGAGCTGACTATAGTGAATAAAACCATAACGGTCAAGAATCACCCGCGCGTCGCCTTCACCGATACCAGGCCTAAGATCACATTTTGGCTTGACACAGCAAGATCCGATTTCTAATATTTCTTACTTCGTTCCCGGGGCCCTGCCCCCGTAGGAAATCAGGGTCCCTGCAATTTTCTAAAAATCTGGCGCCACTCGAACATAAATTCTTGGGTAATCTTGGTTATGACAAGCGTGAGCACCTTATCGGCCGTAACCAACTGGATCACGGTGATGCGGCTCCCCTTTACCACTGTGGCCCTGATGCCCTTCGCCGCAGGGACCTTCATCGGTTATAACAGCGCGAACGGGATCAACTGGACCGCCTCGATCGTGGGCCTAATTGCGGTCCTTTTTATCTGTATTACCTGTTACCTGATCGGGGAGATCCATGACAAAGCAGAGGATCTGCTCACCCTCAAGTATATGAGGACCCGGTTTTCTGGGGGCACCCTGCTGGTGGCCAACGGGCCTATTTCCAGAAGGTCCGCAGGAATCTTGGCCGCCTTGCTGATGTGTGGGGCAGCCCTATGCGGATTTTACATCAGCTATATCCATGACAGATGGATGCTTCTCGGCCTCGGAATATTCGGGGGATCCGCAGCCGTTACCTACTCCCTGCCTCCTGTAAGACTCGTCAAACGAGGCTTGGGAGAGCTTTTGATTGCTGTCTGTTACGGCTGGCTCACCCTGTTCACCGGTTTTGCCGTCGCCACCGGGAGATTTCCGCCCTATTCCTATCTCTTTGCCCTGCCGCAGGCCTTTTCCATATTCAATGTAATCCTGTTTAACGAATTTCCCGATTATGAATCGGACAGGACGGTTGGTAAACATAATCTCGTGGTGCGCTGGGGCAGAGAACGGGCCGCAAAGGCTTACGGCATGACGGCCTTTCTGACTGCTGCCACGATCCTTCTCATCTGGCATTTTTTTCGGGGGTGGCATCTGGTTTATCTGCTGGTCTCATTGCCGGCGGCGTTTCTTTCCCTTTCCCTTGCAGTGCGGGTGGGACTTTTGGGGAGATGGCGAGAACCGGAAAAGGTAGAGCCGCTTTGCGCCCAGGGCATTTTTCTCAACCTCCTCGTGGCCATGACCCTTGGCATCCTGGTTGCTTTTTGACTGATGAATTTGAGGCCTTATCTATACCCCCAAAACCTCGTGCGCCAGTTTGCCTCGGCCCTTCTTTTGAAAAAGACCACAGGGTGGCGACATTTTGTCCCATGGCTCTTCAACGGCGCTTTCCGGTCCATTCCCGTGGCAGCAGGATCCATCGGTATGGGCTGCATCGGTTATGGCTACCATGCGGTCTGGGAGATTACAGAGGCGTGCAATTTTTCATGCCGGCATTGCCACGCAACATCCGGCAAGCCCGGGCCGGATGAACTCACCACCCGGGAAGCCTGTCAATTCATTCGCCAGGTCAGGGATGCCGGCCCTTTCCAGATGCTGGTGTTTACCGGGGGAGAACCGCTTGTTCGTCCTGATATCGACGATCTCCTTAGCTGCAGCAAAGATCTCGGACTGATCAATGTCATCGCTACCAATGGTTCGCTCATTGATCGAAAACGCGCCCTTGAACTCAAGAGGCTTGGGGTCAAGGGGATCGCGGTCAGCTTTGACTCGACGGACAGGGAAATCCACAATTATATCCGCCGCAATCCCAGGGCGTTTGATCTGGCCCTTAGGGCCATAGAGGCGTGTAAGGCCGCCGGCATGGTGGTACAATTCAACTACACGGCCATGACCGAAAACCTCGCCACACTAAAGGACGTGGTACGCCTTTGTCATGACGTTCATGCCGACATCATGCTCTGCTATCAGCTCGTACCCATGGGACGAGGCAGCAATATTGCCGACTGGTGTCTTTCGCCCGAGCAAAACCGCACATTGATGAATACCATCAGGAGACTCCAGAGGGATTCGATCACCATTGTGGAACCGGTGGCCGGGCCTCAATACTGGCCCCATCTGCTCAAAAGGGACCATCTGAACCCAAAGTCCACGGCCAGACCTTCCCTGTTGCACGGTTGTGCTTCCGGGTGGGGCCTGGTATATGTCAAGCCCAACGGCGATGTCTGGCCCTGTCCCTTTGTTCCGGTCAGAGGGGGGAATGTGAGAGAGCGATCCCTTGGCGACATCTGGAGGCACGGCGATATCTTTGTCAAGCTACGCGATCGCAATCAGTTGAAGGGGACATGCGGGGATTGCCCGAACCGGTATATCTGCGGTGGGTGCAGGGGAAAGGCCTATGCCGCGACCGGTGACCCGTTGGCTGAGGACCCCACCTGTTACATCCACCATACGGAAAAGCCCAAATACCTCCCCTGGAATCGCGAGTCGATCGTAACCGTTCACGGGTGATTTTTGGTCAAATTTGGGATTGTCGGCCTCACGTAACAGCTCAATGAACAGGGGCGGGAGGGTTTTTCTGACGCGACTGCCGGGAGGGCGCTGTTATCGCCCTAATTATTGAGCTGGCGCACCCGAGCCTTGAATTGCAAACCCCGGCTTTTTTATTTGATTAACGGAGTTCTTTAACCTTAGGCGCCCAAGGCGCTCATTCGGGCCGAAAGGGCATCCTCGTTAGAGCAAAGACGGCAGGATCTCTTTAATCGGCCCATTCCATGCACGCCTGAGATTGGCCAAGGCCGCACCAAAATCCCGTTTCATCCGAAGAAGCTCGGAAATCATGGCGGGGTGTCGCAACACCACCTTCAACAGATGAAAAGGACGGAGATCTCCTTTTTGATCCAGGCAACCAAAGAGATCTTCAGATATGGAACGGCTTGCCGGATCACACACAACGCGGATGGCAAAAAACGGTCGCCCTGCAGTACGGGCAATCGCAGCCACCGCTGCACTCTCCATGTCCACGGCCAATGCCTTGCTTTCTACAAAAAGCGATGCTTTATCCGCAAGAGAAAGTACAGGCCTCTCAACACTGATGACGGGGCCGCGATAGACGGCGACACCCCGGGCCATGAGCGCTCCATATGCTGTTGCGGCAAACCCGGCCCTTTCTTTCCAGGCCTTGCGGAACCGCTCTCCCCCCGCCTGAATCACCGCATCGGCAAGAATCAAATCTCCGGACACAAGTTCGGGGTCCAGCCCACCGGATACCCCTGAGACCCCCAATGCACTCACCCCTTCCCGGATCAGCCACCGGGATGCCCTTTCGGCATTTTCCGGTCCCACGCCCGAGTGTGCAACCATCAGGCCGGCGCTGTCGGTTTCAGTCCGGGGGAAACGCCGAAACCGGCATCCCTCGCCGCGCTCCCATCGACCTTGCCCGGTCACGGCCTTTGCCTCGGCCTCAAGCGCGGCCACGAGACCGATAGTCCGATTCATCTCCTCGTTTTCAGGGCCGGCAGAGAAAAGTCGGCCGGCGATAGGAGGCTCACCCTTCCTGTCGGGTAGACCGACCCGAACGCAGTCGTCGGTACTCACCCAGGGCCCACAGGGGAAAGAACTGGCTGTAACCATGATAGCGGAGATAAAAAACATTGGGAAAGCCGGTGCCGGTATAGATCTGCTCGTCCCATCGGCCGTCGCTGTGCTGATGGGTGATGAGATAATGGATTCCCCGCTGGACCGCGGCACTCTCTGCTTCGCCAACGGCCATGAGCCCCAAGAGGGCCCAGGCGGTCTGGGACGGAGTGCTCTCTCCTTTGCCGGCCAGGGAAGGATCCTTGTAGGAATAGCAGGTTTCTCCCCAGCCGTTGTCGGCATTCTGGCAGGACTTTAGCCACGAAACCGCCTTTTGAATGTAGGGCTGAGACACGTCCTCACCCAGACGGCCGAGGCCTTTCAGGACAGACCAGGCGCCGTAGATGTAGTTGACGCCCCAACGGCCGAACCAGGCCCCGCACGCCTCCTGTTCGCTGCGCAGAAATTCAAGTGCCCTGGCAATGGGAGGAAAATCGCGGCCATACCCGAGCATGGCCAACAGCTCGATACAGCGGCCTGTCAGATCGGATGTGCTCGGATCCAAAAGGGCCCCGTGATCGGCAAAAGGAATATTGTTGAGGTAGAGGTAGTTGTTGTCAATGTCAAAGGCCCCCCAGCCGCCGTCCGAGCTCTGCATGCCGATGACCCAGTTGACCGCTTTCTGTATCTTTTCCCGATACGCTTCCTGATCCAGGGCCCCAGCCCGGAGAAGGGCCATGACAACCATCGGGGTATCGTCCACATCCGGGTAAAAGGCGTTTTCAAACTGAAAGGCCCAACCTCCCGGTTCCAGATCATGGGCCCGGAAGCTCCAGTCCCCCGGGACCCGGATCTGGTTTTCAAAAAGCCAGTCCACTGCCTTCCGAACCGCCTTATCCTCCGGGGCCGTGCCGGCCTCCAGCATGGCCGACAGACTCAGGCACGTATCCCAGACTGGGGATACGCACGGCTGACAGAAGGCCTCCTCTTCATGGGCTACCAGGAGATCGTCGATCGCCTTTATCCCCCGCACAAAATCGGGGTGATCATCCGCATACCCCAGGACCTTGAGGGCCATCGCTGCATTGACCATAGCCGGGAATATGCCGCCGATGCCTCCAATCCCCTGCATCCGTTTTACGGTCCAGCGTTCGGCAAGCCGAACGGCCCTTTCCCGTGAGGCCTTGGCGATCAAGGGATCGGCCATCTTCAGTAGGCGGTCTAAAAAGATGAACAGGTTTTTGACCAGGCAGCGAGGGGTCAAGTGATCCAGATGACGGAGTTTCTGCGGCGGTTCTATGAACAACTCGGATACGCCTTCCTCCGGCCTCAGCTCACAGACAGGCCGCTTTGCATTGAGGATAAGAAGGGGAACAATCACGGTCCGGGACCAGTAGGAGACCTTCTCAAGGTGGAAGAAAAACCATCTCGGGAGGAACATGATTTCCACGGGCATGGCAGGGGTCGTTCTCCAGGGGACCTGCCCGAAAAGGGCCAGAGTAATGCGGGTAAAGACATTCACCCTGGCCGCGCCTCCCCTGTCCCGTATGAATTCCCGCGCCCTGACCATATGGGGCGCATCCGGCGAATCCCCTATCTGCTTCAGGGCGAAATAGGCCTTGACCGAGGCGCTGATATTGCCTGGGCCTCCAAAGTACAAGGGCCAACTGCCGTCTTCAAGCTGTTTCTGACGCAGATAACGACCGATCTTTTCCTTTAATTCTGGGGTAGTTTCTCTGCCTAAGAATCTCTGAAGCAGGATGTATTCCGAAGGGATGGTGGTATCCGCCTCCAGGTCAAACACCCAGTACCCTTTGGCATTCTGGATCGATAAAAACCGCTGCCTGGCCCGCTCAATGGCCTCGTCAAGCCGTTTGACCGAAAACAGATAGGTGCCCGGCGCCGGTCCTTTGGCCTCTTCATCATGGAGAAGAGAAGATCCCCGGCGCGGACGGGGCTCATTTTTCTGACCTGTAAAAAGCCTGAGCGCTGCACGAATGGTATGTCTCATCGACTGCCTCAATGGTTGTAGATCACAGAGTATTTCCGGCGTTCCTCTCATTGTCCCCTTCGGAATCCTGGAAGGTGTAATAATCAATTATCCTACGTGATTGCGTTAATCTTGAAACGGAATGCATATCTCCGCAACATGTTACGGCCGTAACAGCTCAATAAACAGAGGCAGAAGGGTTCTTCTGACGCGACTGCCGGAAGGGCTCCGTCTCTTCTTCGCTCGCTTCGCTCGACTCAGGCCCCATCCTTCGGGCGGGTTCCCGGTTTAGTAACTTATCAGTGGGGGAAGCCGCAGCTCGACTAAGTCGGGAATGCTAAAGGGCCAAGCGTCCCCCGCAGACAAGTCACTGAAGAGACCAGCCCGAAGCGGAAGAAAAATCCTCTGCCCCACTGGCGCCTTCGCTGTTATCCCCCTAAGTACTGGGCTGATACTTATGGGCTACATATATGAACATTTTCAAAAACTCAAGTAAAATGTAATAGCTCAATAAATGGGGACAGAAGGGTTTTTCTGACGCGACTGCCGGGAGGGCGCCGTCTCTTTGTGACTTATCAGTGGGGGAAGCCGCAGCTCGACGAAGTCGAGAATGCCAAAGGGGCAAGCCTGCCCGCCATTGCC
>JAGHEC010000153.1 GCA_021159525.1 Deltaproteobacteria bacterium
GTCTTGGCAATAACGCTCAATTGGCCTTGCAGGCGGGTGTCCCCCGCAGACAAGTCACTCAAGAGACCGGGCCGGAGGCCCGGCCTCCGGCCCGTAGCGGGCCTATGCCCCGGAGGGAGCGGAAGAAAAATCATCCTGCCCCGGCGCTACGTTCGCTGTTATCCTCCGAATTATTGAGCTGATACAATTAACATGACTATGGACCATCCTTTTTCCAAATCCATCACCTCCGCGGAAAAATGCAAACGCCTCATGGAGCTCCTGTCTCCGGATGAAACATGGGGCATTGTTATGAGCGCGGATCCGGATGCCATTGCCAGCGCCTTGGCCCTCAAACGCCTGTTCTGGCGGAAGGTAAGAAAGGTAACCTTATTTCATGTAAACCCTATTGAACGGGCCGACAATCTCGCCCTGATCCGGCTCCTTAAGATCAAGTTGCAGCGCATACGGTCAATGCGGGGCCGGAAGATCAAACGCTGGGCCATTGTGGACTCCCAGCCGCACCACCATCCACGGTTCATGAACCAGGCCTTTGACATCATCATCGATCATCACCCCCTAACAGAGGCGCCGGTAGAGGCCGACTTCATCGACATTAGGGAAGAATACGGCGCCAATTCAACTATCCTGACTGAATATCTGAGGGCATCCAAGACAACCCCGTCCCCGCGGCTCGCAACGGCCCTTTTCTATGGCATCAAGACAGATACCGACAACTTTGTCAGGGAATCTTCGCCCAATGACATGAACGCATTCAGGTATCTGTATCCTATTGCCAACATGAACACCATCAAGAAGATCGAGTCTTCCGAGATGAGCAGGGAAACCCTGAAACACTTCCGGTTCGCCATGGAACACGTGGTTTTCATAAAGGATATTGCCTATATAAACATGGAAAACGTGGCTCATCCCGATGTCCTGGTCCTGATCGCCGACTTTTTCATGAAATTGGCTGAGGCCGAGTGGAGCATCGCCGCCGGTATATACGAGGACAGATTGATCGTGATCTTGAGAAACGCCGGGTTCAGGGGCGACGCAGGCAAGACCGCGCGGAAGCTGTTCGGAGAGTGGGGAGGTTCTGGAGGCGGCCACAAAAGCGCTGCACGGGCCGAGATCCCCTTGAAAAACCTCATGGCCGGACGCGAAGACCGGCCGCATCCAAACCGCCTGATCCTGCAGAAATTAAGGCGTCTGAAGAGCACGCGGAAAAAAGGAGACCGGACGTGAGCGCCTTCGAATCCAGGACGGTTGACGGCAAGCTGCTTGATGAAGTGAGGTTTCTCATCCATCGGCAAGACAGCGTATCGCTGAAAAAGCTGATCGATCCCATGAAGCCGGCTGACGTCGCCGATCTCATCGAGCATCTGGGAAGAGACGAGGGATTCTTCATCTTCGGTCTGTTAGAGGCTGAAGGGGCCGGCGATGTCCTCATGGAGATCGAGGCCCCTGTCCGGAAACGGATTCTGGAGGCCCTGGACAGCAAGGCGATCACCCAGATTGTGGAGGTGCTCGACTCGGATGATGCAGCCGACCTGGTGGGCGATCTGCCGGCCGACCGGGCGCGAGAGGTCATTGAGGGGGTCCGGGACGAGGTCACCCAGGAACTGGAAAGGCTTCTTCCCTATCCCGAGGATACGGCCGGGGGGATCATGGCCCTGGAGTTTGTGGCGGTCAGGGCCAGTGCCGCCGTGCGGGACGCCATTGAATCCATCCGGGAAAAGCGGGAGGAGGTGGAGAACCTCTATTATATCTGGGTGATCGACGATTTCGACAAGCTGGTAGGCGTCATCTCGCTCAAGGACCTGGTGCTTGAGCCGCCTGACAGAAAGATCGACGAGATCATGAATCCGGACGTCATATCCGTCAACGTGAACGCGGATCAGGAAGAGGTCATCCATCTCGTCAGGCGCTATGACCTCGTCAATATTCCGGTGGTGGATGATGCATACCGACTGGTGGGCCGGATTACCTACGATGATATCATCGAGGCGATTGAAGACGAGGTGGATGAGGACATTTCCCTCATGGCCGGGGTCATCGACCAGGAGATCACTGAACACTCGCCCATTAAGATATCCAGGGCAAGGCTCCCCTGGCTGCTCGCGGCACTGTTTGGCGGGATTCTAGCCGCATCTGTTATCCACCAGTTCGAATCCTCTTTGGAAAAACTGATTGCCCTTTCCTTCTTTTTCCCGGTCATCATGGCCATGGGAGGGAATACAGGCATCCAGACTTCAACCGTGGTGATAAGGGGTCTGGCCACGGGCGAAATCAGCCTTGCCAACACCGGAAAGAGGATATGGATGGAAATGAGGGTCGCTCTCATCAATGGGCTGACATGCAGCCTGATCCTTGGACTGGTCGTCGCTCTCTGGCTCGATGATTTCGGTCTCGCTTCCGTTGTCTCCACAGCTCTCCTGTTGATCATTCTGATTTCAGGTCTGGTCGGCTCCGCTGTCCCTCTGGCCCTCAAAAAGCTCAAAATTGACCCTGCCCTGGCGGCGGGTCCTTTTATTACCACCTACAACGATATTCTAAGCCTTCTGATATATCTGAGTCTTGTAACGCTCTTTCTGTCCGTGCGTGTCCACTAAACGGGGAAAACTCATCCTGTGTCATTGCTTGTATCGGCTCATCGCGGATTTGTGGTAACAGCTCAATATTTAGGGGAAGCACAGTGAACGTACCGCCGGGGGAGGAGGATTTTTCTTCCGCTCCAGGCCTCCGGGCCGGTCTCTTCAGTGACTTATCTGCGGGGGACACCCGCCTGCCAAGGCCAATTGAGCGTTCTTGCCAAGACTTTCGTCCCGTGGATCTGCGATGGCAGAAGGAAGTAACATCGGTAAAAAGGCAATGGCGGGCAGGCTTGCCCCTTTGGCATTCTCGCATTCGTCGAGCTGCGGCTTCCCCCACTGATAAGCCACGAAACCGGGGACCCATCCGAAGGATGGGGAGTCCGAGCAAAGCGAGGACA
>JAGHEC010000364.1 GCA_021159525.1 Deltaproteobacteria bacterium
CCATGTTACTTCCTTCTGCCATCGCAGATCCACGGGACGAAAGTCTTGGCAAGAACGCTCAATTGGCCTTGGCAGGCGGGTGTCCCCCGCAGATAAGTCACTCAAGAGACCGGCCCGGAGGCCCGGAGCACAAGAAAAATCTTCCTGCCCCGGTGGTACGGTCGCTGTTATCTCCCCAATTATTGAGCTGATACGATTTTCTCATATCAGTGTATCAGGGAGATCTCAAGCCCCCGTGAACGGTTACCATGAGGGGATCGACACCATCATGAGAAAACTGGACCTTTATCTGGATGAGACGGAATCATGTGATAATATCGGCAAATTCAAGATCCACGTTCGGCTGGAGCGGCCCTACGATCAGGATCTGAGACTGTGGTACGCCGTCCCCTTTGACCAGTGGGCATACTGCTCCATGGATCTGATGGATGCCTTTGTCATTGCAGCCCTGCTAAAGGCCATGGAAGATCAGGCCACGCTCAAGGTCCATGGGCCGGTTTCCACCTCCCTGCTCGACAACCTGGAGGAATATCAACGCATCTTCAGCACTTGGTTTCCCGAGAAATACACCCGAATCGATATCCTGCCAGACAGAGAAGTGGAGGAAGCCAAGGTTAACGACAAGACCATCCTCAGCTTTTCGGGGGGGGTCGACGGGAGCTTCAGCGCGCTCAACCATATCCTGCGGAGGGGGCCCATTAAACGCAAGCTGTTCGACATCGAGGCCATCCTCTACATTGAAGGCTTTGACGTAAATATCGACTATGACACGGAATGCCGGGTGGTTGTGGAAAGAAACCGTCGGCTTTTTGAAAAATTTCCCAGCCTGCGGTTTTTGAATGTCCGCACCAATCTCAAGTATCTCCTGTCCATAAAGAAGTTCTGGACCTCCCATGCCTGCGTGCTTGCCTCCACTGCCCACCTGTTTCGAAATACATGGGGCGGCTGCCTGGTGGGGAGCAGTCATTCGTACCGCCATCTCTATCCGTGGGGAAGCCATCCGCTGACCGATCGGCTGCTGTCGAGCAAGAGCTTTGAGATCCACCACGACATGGTATTCACCCGGGTGGAGAAGCTGAAGGCCCTCTTTGCGTGGCCCGAGGCCCTCGACAATTTGAAGGTATGCTGGGAAGGGCAGTACCGGTATAACACGCCGCCTGATATCAATTGCTGCCGTTGCGACAAGTGCATCCGGACCATGCTGGCCTTCAAGGCCCTGGGGCATGAGATCCCCCAGAGCTTTCCCGAAGACCTGACAGCCGAAAAGGTCATGAGTCTTAAAAACAAGCCCTTTGACTGGTCGCGCCTCATGTTTCTGACCGAGGTCCTCCACGCGGCCATTGAAAACGGAAAGCAGGACGATCCTTACTTTGTGCTCTTGAACCAGATTATTGAAGAAGAGACAAACGCCGACCGTCCATGGAGGGGGTCGCCTAAGGCCCCGGTCCAATAAACCCAAACATCATAACAGGTATTTTATAATGGACGCCTCCTATATTTATCCACCGCTATTCAAGCCGTTTTATCCTATGGCCACGCGCATTATCACCGAAAATCTCCTGCGGGATAAGCGTCTGAACGTGGCGTTCAGCAATATGCCCGTGAGGCCGTTTGCCTCTCACATCGACACGGATTTGTATGAACGAATCCTGTCAAAGGCCCGGTCCCAATGTTCCCCCAACGTGGTCTCGTTTCTGGAGCAAAAATATATGGTCTACAACATCTTCTATGTGTTCATGGCCCGGGGATATTTCGATCCCTATATCCTGACGGATACGGACACAGAGATTAACATCCTGACATGCCTCAATTTCTGCGACCTTTTGATTCTCAAGCATCTCTTGGAAATGGACAAGAAGGTGATCCTGGGAGGCCCGCTGATCAATATCGGACTCTCTGCCGGCTTTATTCGCGAATTTATGGAACGAATGGGAGCTGATCCCTCCAAACTGAGCAATAACCTGATTATCGTATCCGGCAACATCGATGCAAACACAAACCTCTACCAGATCATTTCAGACTGGAAAGACACAGCCATTGTTGAAAACGCCTATGGCACAGTATTTGATTGTCAAAGGGATTTTTTGCAGGATTTTTACAGTGAGACAGACGATGCGCCTGTCCACCTGGGGTTCAACAACCACTGTTGGTATGGGAAATGCAAATTCTGCACCTACCGGGGACTTCCAAAAATGGACTTTCTGGAGGGACAGGCCCCCGGCAGGGCCGCGGATGCCATCCACAGCCTCATGAACCGCTTCGGGTCTGAGCACATCCGGTTTATTGACTCCTATTTCAGGAGCAACGTGAACGGTGTTCAGGAAATCCTGGAGCGGATCAGGGATTTCCACATCACCGTCTACACCGGCATTATCTTGCTCAAAAAAAGAGATTATATCGAGTTTTTGAACCGCTATGTGAATTGTCTTCTCATCGGGCTTGAATCCACCTCCGATTTTTCCCTAAACCAGGTGGCCAAAGGGTACACCCTGAAAGATGTGGATACGGCGATTGACCATATCATTCGATATATGAGCAGAGATATTTTTCTTGAGATCTCCCTGATCCTGGATCTGCCTGCAAAGAACGCAACGGACGTCCGGACCAACTATGAACGGATCGCCCGGATCAAGAGGAAGCTCGCCCGGGCAGGGTTTCGTGTGGCATTCCACATGAATATCTTGAGCGTATTCCCCAATCTGGAGCTCCTCTACACAGGCGCCGGCCTGCTGAGGCCTTCCACTAACGCGTCCGATATTGGGCACTCCACCGGAAAGAACTACCTTATCCATATCCTGAAACAATGTGGCATGGACGGGGTCCTTCAGCTTCCCTCCAGATGCATTATCCGGGACGAGCATGCCAGCGGCAACCTGACATACGGATACATCAGCTCGGACATGCCTGTCATGCGTTATGATGTGAATGGCTGTGTGCTTCCCTCAGACCTGGACTTGATGGATGAATCCGTCATGAAAGAAATCCTGGCCCGGAACAGCCGTAGAGAATAATCAAGCCTTTGACAGGGGAAAGACATGGAATTCTGTGATCTGAATTGCGAATATGCCGCATGGCCCGAGGATGAGGGATTGGATGGCTCCGGGAGCTGTCGGACCTTTCAGGCCATCTACTGCACCAAAAAGGCGCGGCATGTCTACAACAACATGCCGCGCCCCGAAAAAAAGAAAAAAGCGCCTGGCGTTATACAGGATAAAGCGGCTTCATAAAGAAGCGGTTTCGAGATACCGGCTGATAGCCCCATCATATTCATGGGTAAGGCGAAAGACCTTTTTGGCCAGCCGGAACCGGGTCTCGAGCGTGGTCTCGCCGTCAAGATCCCCCATCTCTTTGAGCACCGTGTCATAATCCGCGGGGTCCACCACCACGGTCACAAACTTGAAATTCTTGGCCGAGGACCGGAGCATGGAAGGTCCTCCGATATCAATGTTCTCAATCGCCTCTTCCAGGGTTACACCCTCTTTGGCAACTGTTTTTTCAAACTGGTAGAGGTTTACTACCACCATGTCAATGGGTGTGACCCCATGGGCCTCCATCATCCGCACATGCTCCGGGTTGTCCCTGAGACCCAGCAGTCCGCCGTGGACCTTGGGATGAAGTGTCTTGACGCGGCCGTCCATCATTTCCGGGAACCCGGTGTATTCGGAGATGTCTGTCACCTCAATTCCGCCATCCCGCAGGACGGTCGCGGTACCGCCGGTGGAAAGGATCTTCACCCCGAATTTACAAAGGGATGCGGCCAACTCTACAATGCCGCTCTTGTCGGTAACACTGATAATAGCCGTCTTGATCTTGCTCATTTGTAAGGACTCCTTTCTGATCGTTCCAGCCCCGCTGACAGCGGAACGGAAAACGCCATGCGCAATTCCGCGCAACCCACTGATGTCTCACGCCTTCTCAACTCGCTTTGCTGTCGTCTTCCGAAACCGGAAAAGGAAGCTTCACAAACTCAACACCCTCCTCCCTCAGGGTCTTTTCCTCATCAGCGGTTGCAGACCCGCGAATGCTCCTTTTCTTAGCCACGCCGTAATGAATTTTGAGGGCTTCTGAAGTAAATTGGGCACCCACATCCTCGGAATTGGCCTTGATATAGTCCACAACCTCCTTCGCCAACCGCTGATAGTCAATGACATCCTGCCGGGTCGAGGCCTCAGGTTGCGATTTTTTTACCGCTACGGGCGAAAGGGCCTTGTGTATGTGCGAATCATCGCAGACAGGACAGCGAATAAGGCCTCTCAAGTTCTGATCTTCAAAGGATTCATTGCTGTCAAACCATCCTTCAAAAACATGGGCGTTGGCGCAAATCAAATCAAATACAATCATCGATACCCTATTCCTCCATGAATCGTTTCAGTGCCTTCAGGATACGGATATTCATTCGGACCCATCCCGGATGCGCCTTTCCCTTGGGGCTTTCCAAAACGCACGGCAGTTCTTCACACTGAGGGGCCTTCAAACGTAACAGCTCAATAACCCGGGGCAGGAGGGTTTTTCTGACGCGACTGCCGGGAGGGCGC
>JAGHEC010000375.1 GCA_021159525.1 Deltaproteobacteria bacterium
AATGGCGGGCAGGCTTGCCCCTTTGGCATTCTCGCATTCGTCGAGCTGCGGCTTCCCCCACTGATAAGTCACAAAGAGACGGCGCCCTCCCGGCAGTCGCGTCAGAAAAACCCTTCTGCCCCCATTTTTTGAGCTGTTACATTTTGTCCCAACCGCGGACGGCCGCGCAACATGCCTTGAATATGGCGCCGCAATCGGTTAAGGTGGGGCCAGGAAAGGAGATAATTATGAAACAGGTAACAGAGACTGTCTATTTTATCCCGGGCCAGGACGAGATGATCCCTGATTCTCATGTCTACCTTGTCGGCAGGCCCGACTCACACGATATGACGCTGGTGGACGCCGGGTTGATGGGCAAGGGCGGATACAAGATCCAATGCATCCAGAAGGCCGGGATCCAGCTCGCTCATATCAAGAGGATTCTCATGACCCACACCCATTTGGACCATATCGGGTGTCTCGGGGAAATCCTCGAGGCCGTCCCCGATGCCGAACTGTGGGTCCATGTTGAGGAAGGGGATTTGCTTGAACAGGGGAATGATCAGGCCGTCTACGGCATGGATATGTTCAAGAGCATGTGTCAGGCCCAGTACCGGATCCCGGCGGGGGCCTTCACCTTTCAGGTCCATCGTAAACTCACAGGGGGGGAAACCCTGGACCTGGGCCGCACAGACTGGGAGGTGCTTCACATCCCCGGCCATTCGCCGGGAAGCATCGGTCTGTATAACAGCCAAGAGAAGATCCTTATACCCGGCGACACGGTCTATGCAGACTATGCGATCGGCCGGTTCGACCTGTTCGGGGCCAGCGGCCCCCAGCTCAGAGACTCGCTCATGAAACTGGCGACCCTCAAGGTCGATATCCTTCTGCCCGGTCACAACCGCATTATGGAGGCGGTACCGCCGGGCTATATCGAGGAAACAGCGAGACAGTGGGAACCGTATCTGTCATAAGAATCCAAGTAACCGTTCAGCGGGTCTTGAGATCTCCCTGATACACTGATATGAGAAAATCGCATCAGCTCAATAATTGGGGGGATAACAGCGACCGTACCACCGGGGCAGGAAGATTTTTCTTGTGCTCCGGGCCTCCCGGCAGTCGCGTCAGAAAAACCCTCCTGCCCCGGGTTATTGAGCTGTTACGTGAGGCGGACAACCCCAAATTTGAACAAGAATCATCCGTGAATGGTTACGAATCCAAATGGTCGGAGATTCAAAGGGAGAGGTTCGGGGTTGAGATATGAAGAGTCTGTCCCTATTTCCCGCGCAGTGAGGCAAGCCCGGAGCGGATCCGGGCCATGAGATCTCGGATTTTCTGCAGCAGGGGGCCCCGGATGTGGACGGTCATATAGAGATCCCCGGTCTCTCCGCCTGCCCGGCCCGGCGCCCCCATCCCCTTCAGACGCAGTTGCTGTCCGGGCTTCATATGGGGAGGGATGGTGACGATCAACTCCCTGCCGGTCTTTCGGCAGATATACCGGGCCCTGCCCCCGTCCTGTGCCAGCTTTGAGGAAATAACAATGCTGTCCTGAAGATCCTTTCCCTTTTCAGGGAGTTGCACGCCCCACTTCTTTTTCAGGCCATATCGGATCACTTTCCCGAACCAGCCCGCCATGGGCGTCCCCCTGGCGCCAGGTCTCTGGCCGGTCCCGAACCCGCTCACAAAGACCCGGCCGAAGGCCCCCGGTCTCCTGAATTCAAAGGTCCGGTATCCAGGACCATATGACTCCCTGAAGATATCCTCAAAGCCCCGAAAGCCAAAGGCCCGGCTCAATTCCTCAAAGATCTGCTGGATATCGGACCCCCTGAAGATATCCTGCTCGGAATAGGCCTGCCGGAACTGGTCGTAGGCAGAGGATCCGTAGGCCTGTCTCAAGGCATCATATTCTTTCCTCTTCCGGGGATCCGAGAGGACTGCATAAGCCTCGTTGATCTCCTTCATTCGGGCCGCGGCCTTTGGATCATCCCTGTTCCGGTCCGGGTGGCACAAGAGGGCCAATCGCCGGTAGGCGTCCCGAACCTCTTTCTGGCCGGCCTCCTTATCCAGGCGCAGGATCTCATAGTAATCCTTTTGTTCCATGGTCTGCCCATTTTTCCCCGGGATCGGGAGCGCATCTCGTGTTTGGCGCCCCTCCCGTCTTAGAATCTCCCCATCTGGTGGAGATAGTGATAGGCCACGATCCCCACGGTGGTGGCCAGATTGAGACTCCGCACCTTCCCCCAGATCGGCACTGTAAAACAGGGATAGGTCTCCCGAATGGCCGGAGGGAGCCCCTGTGTCTCCTGGCCGAAGAGGAGATAATCGCCCGGCCTCGCTGTTGCCTCGGTATAGGGCACAGAGGCGTGCCGGGAAAACGCCAGCAGGCCCCGGCCCTCCTCCATCGACAGCAGGAACTGGTCAAAACTGGGGTGATGTTGGACGTCCACCTCGGGCCAGTAGTCCAGACCGGCACGCCTGAGATGCCGGTCGTCTACTTGAAAGCCCAAGGGATGGATAAGATGGAGCCGGATCTCCGCAGCCGCGCACAGCCGGGCAATGTTTCCCGTATTGGCCGGGATCTCGGGCTGATAGAGGACCACATTGAGGGCGGGCGCCGTCAAAATTCTGTGCCCTGTCCTGGCGAGACAACCTGTCATGGGATTCTGATAATCCGGCCCTTCCCCCCGCTCGGATAGTCAATCACCTTCAAATGCCGTGCATAGGCGACAAGGACCTGATAATCGATAAGCTTTGTTTGCTTCCATTCAATAGAACCAGGTTCGAGATGGAGATACCTCTCCATGTTTTCCGGTCGGGTGCAAAAGGAATTATGCGTCAGCGTATAGACGCGCTCGGGCGATATCGGTTCTCCGCCGATCTTGGCCTCAACCACCCTCTGACCGCACGGTTTTCTGGCGTCTACCATATAGGTTATCCCGGATACCTGATTTGAGACGGCCAAGGCATCACCTTCCAGGATCCGGAGGATTTGTGCGCCGGTGGCCTTGCCCACCACCAGGTGGTTTTGAAAGGGACATATGGTCTTGAAATCCCCTTCATTCAGCAAAAGCGGTTCACCCGGATAAACCTCAAAATCCTTTCTCAGGGAGGAGCTGTTGGTCATGGCCGCGTCTGTGCCGGTTGCCCACCTGAAGGCATCGGTCACGAAATCCCCGAGGCTGTTTTCCTCATTGCGAAAGCAGGCCCCCAAAAGGGACTGCCTGAGCAGGGCGAACCGTTCGCCTCCCAACGCATCCACCGCCTCCTTGACCGCCATGGAGAAGCGCGCCAAGGGGCACGGCGTCAGCTTGACAATCCGATTTCTCATGGAGGTGATCCTGCCGTCGCTTACCGTGAGCCTGGCCTCTCCATAAAAACTGTTCATGGCCCCTGCCTGGAAAATAGGGATCCCGTTTTTGACCAGCGGCTCCTCCAAAACTATATGGCTGTGGCCCGACAGGATCATGTCCACCCCAAGGTCGGCCGGGATCGCCTCCGCAAGGGCGACAATATTCCTTATATGGTCATGAACCATGAGGACCGTCAGATCCAGGCGGCCCATTTGGGGCACATACCGTTCGACGGCCGAGAGCATGGACCGCATCTCAAGCCCCCTGGGCCTGATGGCCTTCAACACACGCGTGTTGTGGGGCATGAGAAGGCCGATCACCCCGATCTTGAATCCGGAGCCGCCCGTGATGATCCGGTATGGTGTGAAGTAAGGTCTGTTATCCAAGGTCACCAGATTTGCACACAAAAGCCCTGACCGAAAGGCGTCGGGCTCAGGCGTTCCATAGTCGAATTCGTGGTTCCCTGCCGAGATCAGGACCCTTTTCCCAAACCCCCTGGACGCAAGCTGTTCCCAGAAGCGGTTCCACAGCCCCAGTTCGAAAACTCCTTTCTTTTTCTCGGGAAAATCAGGGCCGGTGAACAGGTCCCCGGCCATGGCGTAAAAGGCATTCGGCTCTTTTTCAAAAATGGGCCTGAGCATGTGGGCCATGTTCGAGATTCCGACCCTGGTGGAGTCCGGGAAAAGCCATCCGTGAAGGTCGTTCTGATAAATAACAGTGACATGTTCCCGTGCCCCCGCAGGGACGCAAACACACAGGATCAACAAGAATGCCAGACAGAAAAAGCGGCGTTTCTTCATGGAAAACCCTTTCCCTTTGGATGGGGCCTGTTTCCTTTCCCGGCCCCGAAATCAGAGATCCATCATGGGGCTGGGCGCGTCCTGGCCCGCGACCCATATGCGCGTTTTGCCCAGGCCGCACCCTGAAAGAACCTGGCCGGCCGTTTCCCGGGCCTTTTCCGGTCGGTTATTGATTTCACTCAGGTGGGCCAGGACCACCACCCGCAAATCGGCATGGGACACGGCCCTCAGGAGTTCACCGGCCTCCCGGTTCGACAAATGCCCGTCCGGGCCCTTGATGCGTCGTTTCAAATACAGGGGATAAGGCCCCTCAAGGAGCATATCCGGATCATGATTGAATTCCAGGATAAGGGCCTGGCATCCCTTCAAGCGTTCTTCGGCCAGCCGGGTGCTGCGGCCCAGGTCCGTGGCCAGACCCACGCGGATCCCGTCCGATGACAGAACAATGCCCATGGGATCCGCGGCATCATGGCATTTGGTGAAGGTGTCGATAACAAGATCGTTGAGCGTGACGGAACCGCCGGTCTCGATCAGCCGGGCCTCCGGGACCTTGCCCAGCCTCTTCCGGCTGTTTTGCAGGGTCCCGGCATTGGCATACACAGGCAAATGGTACCGTCGCGCCAAGACGCCGGCCCCCCGGATGTGATCCACGTGTTCGTGGGTCAAAATGATTCCGTCCAGTCGCCCCGGCAAGACCCCTACCACAGCCAGGCGACGTTCAATCTCCCGGCAGCTCAATCCGGCATCAATCAGGATGCGTGCCCGGTTGGTCTCCAGATAACAGACATTCCCGCTGCTTCCCGATGCGAGCACTGAAAATTTAAGAGCGCTTTTCATGGCAATCTTTACCGTTCACGGGTGATTTTTGGCCAAAGTTGGGATTATCGTAACAGCTCAATAAATAGGGGGATAACTGCGAACCTAGTGCCGGGGCAGAAGAATTTTTCTTCCGCTCCGGGCCTCCGGGCTGGTCTCTTGAGTGACTTATCTGCGGGGGACACCTGCCCCTTTGGCATTCCCGACTTCGTCGAGCTGCGGCTTCCCCCACTGATAAGTCACAAAGAGACGGCGCCCTCCCGGCAGTCGCGTCAGAAAAACCCTTCTGCCCCCATTTATTGAGCTGTTAC
>JAGHEC010000052.1 GCA_021159525.1 Deltaproteobacteria bacterium
CAATAGACCAGCCCGGAGGCCCGGAGCGGAAGAAAAATTCTTCTGCCCCGGCACTAGGTTCGCAGTTATCCCCCTAATTATTGAGCTGATACGTTTTATGTGAATGTGCCATTGTTATCGTCTATGGTGCATGGCCGAGCGTGTTGGATCACGGTTGAATTCCCTTGCATTCGGCCTTATGATATTACGAATCCATTGAATCATACGGAAAAGGCAATAGCTCAATGAACAGGGGCAGGAGGGTTTTTCTGAGAGGTATCCTGATCTCGATTTTGAATAATCCTGTTAAGATTCTGAAGCTGCTTGACAGATTAAACTGCGGAGAGTGCGGAGAAAAGACCTGCCTGGCCTTTGCGGGCGCGGTCAACCGAGGTTGGGAACCTTGGGACGAGTGCCCCGGCTCAGACCCGAAAAGCGGGTCTGCATGTTCGGTGAGGGCCGGATTCGCCCTTCTGCTTCAAAAAGCATTGTTACGCCACATGTGAAATTGCAAGGGGCCGGGATGAAGACGAACTATCTCAAATGGCTTTCATTCTCGTGCGCGATCTGGCTGGTCGTGTGCGGATGCAGCAGGATGGAAAGCGAGCACAAGGATGTGCCAAAGGTCCCTGAATCGTTTCAGTTTATGGATATCGGGGCCAATACGGTCATCGATTCCGGCGTCCGCGATCGCCTCAGGGAGGCCCTGGGCCCTGGTGCGGTGGATCCCCACAGCACCATCGATCTGGAATTAAAGTACAAGGGATTCCTCAAGACCTACTATCCGGAGCTCGCAAGGGTGAATCAGCGGCTCAACATCAACGATGTGGTGCGAAAGGAGTATCCGGCGACCAGACTGACCTTCCGAAACGCCCGGCAGAGAGACAGCGTTTTCGATTATGTGGAAGTGATCTACGATGATGAATCCGGGTGTCCGCTCCTCATCAAGACGATCGCCAAGAGAGAAATCCCGGGCCTTATCCGTCCCCTGGAAGATAAATACGGTGAGCCGGACAAGATATCGATTTCGCAGGGAAAAAGCTGGTCCCTGAGCTGGCGCAAAAACGGGGATGTCTTTGTTATTGCCCGCATTATGGGACGCTATGACCTCCCGGAGCACCACATGATGATCCTCTACCTCAACCGGTTGGAGCAGATGCTGAGCCGCCTGACAGGGGATGAAACAAGAGAAGAGAGGCCGGCCGGCGACGCATTCCTGTAACGTAATCAAAAAGCACGTTTCTTCTGTGACCGCTCCTATGAAAACATCGCCTGTGGTCTACTGCTTTAAACGGCCGGAAGAGATTTCTGCGGAAACACTCGACCAGATCCGTAATCTCATCCGGGAGGGGAGCGGCGTGGGCACATCCTGGGTGATGGAAAACCTTAAGAAGGCCTTTCTCATTGCCTATGCCGAGCATGAGGGAAAGGTTGTGGGGACTTCCACCCACAAATACCCGCAAAAGGCCTACCGGGAAAAGATAGAGGCGGCCACCGGGCTTGATCTGGAGGGATATCTGGAGCGGGGATACACGGCCGTGAGGAGCGAATACCGCGGTTCAGGGATTGGGGGCCGGCTTATCAGGGGTCTTATTGAACGGTCAGAAGGGCAAAGGGTCTATGTGACCATCCGTCTCGACAACAGGCCTCCTTTGAAAATGACCTACAGGGAAAAGATGGTCCTCGCGGGTAGATTCATCAATGAAAGGACAGGTCGCGAAATAGGGGTCTTTGTCAATCAATTGCCGCCCGAAAAGTCTCCTGAACGAATCGAAGGACCTGTAAACGCCGAGAGGCCTTGACATCGAAGAACCGACACAGGAGGTCCATGAACTCATGCGGGGCCATTGAAGCACGCGGCATACCGAGACGACATTTCACCCGGCCCCCGGCGGGATTGAGCTGATACGCGAATACCCAAATTGCTTTGAAAGGAGAAGAATGATGGGCGAAGACGAAACCCGGGAAAAGACCCGGGAGACGGCAAAGAAGCTTTTTGCGAAGGGGATCAAGATGGATCCCCCCTACCTGATGTGGAAGGAATTTGACAGGGATCTGGCCAATGATTTTTCCAAATTCATCACCGGGAACCTTTATTCCCGGACGGTCCTGACCCTTCCGGAGCGCCAGATGGCGGCCTGCGCCATGCTGGCAGCCATCCGGGCGGGGGAAGAGCTGCGGCTTCACGTGAATGCGGCCCTCAATGTGGGCTGCGACCCAAGGAAGCTGGCCGAGGTCTTTTTCCAGGTTGCCACCTATGCAGGCATGCCTGCGGTGAACGAGGCCCTTGCTGTTTACCGGGACGTGCTCAAGGAGAGGGGAGAGTGGCCCCTGTCACCTTAGATGTTCCCCCGTTTGTAAGCTTCATCATTCACAGATTAAATGCCGCGGGCTATGAGACCTACGTGGTGGGCGGGGCCGTGCGCGACGCCCTGTTGGGTCGGTCCATCCTGGATTGGGATGTGGCCACGGCTGCATCTGCAGAACGGATCAGGAGCATATTCCGAGATCAGCGGCAGTTCAGCATCAGGCACGGTACCGTCACCATGGTCCATTCAGGGGCCCATTTCGAGGTGACTCCGTTTAGGGGGCCGGGCAACGATCTGATGAGCGACCTGTCCCGAAGGGATTTCACCATCAATGCCATGGCCTTTGATCCAGAACAGTCTGAGGTTATTGATCCTTTTTGCGGAAAAAAGGACCTGAAGCAGCGGATCCTTCGTGCAGTTGGAAGCCCGGAGGAACGGTTTCGAGA
>JAGHEC010000345.1 GCA_021159525.1 Deltaproteobacteria bacterium
GATAAGTCACGAAACCGGGGACCCATCCGAAGGATGGGGAGTCCGAGCAAAGCGAGGACAAACCGGGGACCCATCCGAAGGATGGGGAGTCCGAGCAAAGCGAGCGAAGAAGAGACGGCGCCCTCCCGGCAGTCGCGTCAGAAAAACCCTCCTGCCCCGGGTTATTGAGCTGTTACGTGAGGCGGACAATCGCAAATTTGACCAAAAATCACCAGTGAACGGTTACCTTTTGGCAAAGGCGGATTTAAAAGGAATTCCGGCAGGCTTTGTTTATGCACGGTTTAGAACTCGGCGTTTCGCGCGATGAAATCCGCCGGCATTGAGAGCCCACGGGAGATGTTTATGAGAAAGGATTCGGGCTTTACCCTGCTTGAGGTGATTGTCACCCTCCTGATCGTGGCCATGCTGGGTGCTGTGGCAGGCGTCGGGATCGTGACCAACGCCAAGGTCTATGTGTTTGCGAGAGACAACACCGAACTGGCTCAAAAGGCCCGGCTCGCGCTTCAACGCCTGACCAAAGAACTGAGGGAGCGGTATATGAAGGACGACGCCGGCTTCTCCGCAATGTCCACATCCATTGCCTTCAATTATCAGGATGGGGCCGCCACACAGGCTCGCTCCATTGCACTGGTCGGAGACGAGATCAAGCTGACGAACAGCCTCGCCCCGCCTGTTGCTGACGACGCCACCCTCGTGGACAGCGTGTCCGGCTTCACGCTGGGCTATCTCAAGTCAGACGGAACCACGGAATGGGTGGACGGCACAGATCCATTAGACGATCCTGAGGACGGGCTGGCCTTTATCACCATTGATCTGGTCCTGAACTGGCATGGCGGGCAGACCAAAAGCTTTTCAACCGCAGTCACCCCGAGGCATATGACGACTGTAAAAAAGAATCCATAGCCGTATTTTACAGACTCACGCGGAGACACAAAGAACACAGAGAAAGTAACTTCTCAATAAGTTTGGGTAAACCGTAAAATAACATAAAATCAACAAGTTAAACAGATCGAAAATTCTCGGTTACGAATTAGGATTTGCGTTGCGGGTTAGCGTAAAAATGTCCTAATTAATTAATATTAGCAAATGCTAAGTTTAAGCTATCACCGCCATTAGGTGCTTTGAGCGCAACTTTGGCTATGTAACCCATTGAAATTATTCATTGCCCGAACTTATTGAGAAGTTACCAGAGAAAAGGGCAACTTCCCGTTTCTTTACAAAAAATCCTTTGTGTGCTTTGTGCCTTTGTGTGAGACATTTTGTTTGCGGGCATCCGTGTTAGAGTCTTTGTCCGTAACTTCTCCGCAACGTGCGAAGAAGTTTCCCCGTGGGGGCAGAATGCTGTTTGGTTGCGGCCGTCAGGCCGCCTTAGGAGGTATTAAAATGAAAAATCCGCAGAGGTCAGCATCCATATTTCCACAGGGAAAGGTCTGCAGAAGATTTATGGACAGGGAATCGAATCATCTGAAGGCCGCTGAAGGCTCGGTTTTTGTCGGTCTGATCGTCACTATGATCATCATCGCCGGCATTGGCGCGGCCATGCTCCCCTTGAGCACCACCTCCATGCGCTCGCAGATCACCGGCAATCAGGCCCAGGAGGGTTACTACCTGGCCGAATCGGGCATGAGGTACATTGCCAGCGAATTCAAGCACGCGGGCGATGGGCTCACGGCCTGCGCTGCCGAGGATGCAAGAGACAATGTATTGAAGGTAAACCACGACCAGAGCTTCATCGTCAGCGACAATGGGGCCTATTTTGACCTGGAAATCATCCCTTATTATTACAGGGTACATGAGGATGAGATTTTCTCCCCCAACCTCAAGGCAGCGATTTTCGGCGGAATCCCGGATGAAATCCCCACCGAGGCGCCCGGCTATTTGCAGATCATCGTCAAAGATGACGCATGCACGCTCTTAAGCGCCCGGCATGACTATCACTATACCAGCGTTTCCGTCAGCGGGGACGATGTCATATTTAACGGCCTTACCCTTGACGGCGCAACGCCTTCAGGCAGCGCAACTCCCACCCGTAATGACAGGATATTTCCTTCCTGCAAGTGCGCTGGCGACGGCGAGGGCGGCGAACAGGTGGTGACAAAGGGCGGAAACCTGACATTTCAGGCCCATACAGGTGCGGGCATCTTTCCCTTGAGCAACTGCCGGTTCAAGATCAACGGCACAGGTCAGACCTACAGATATCAGGAGCTTGATCTGGCCAATAACATGTTCAAAGGCATTACCAACTCAGACGATCCCGAGGCCGCCTTTGCGCTGACCCTGTCCGATACGGACTATGTCGTCGGCCAGAAATTTATCAAGCTGATCTCGAGAGGAAGCGCCGGGGCCTCCTCTGCAACCGCGAGTACCGAGGTCGCGTTCGAGCTTGCCGTTGAAAGCTCTGAAGAAGCGGGCGAGGGCATCCCCTGCGGCATCTTTGGAAACACCTACGTGGAGATCAAAAATTTCGGGAAGGTCAAGAGTTACAATTCCACGACCGACCCGAATCCATCATCTTCCACGGGCGAAGGTCACATCTGTTCCAATAAGCACGTGAATCTGAAGAATAAGGCCTATGTGGACGGGGATGTGATGATCGGAAAGGACCCCTCGGGCGCCCAGGGCGCCTATACCCACTCAGGATGCCCCACTGTCACGGGAACTGCGCCGCTCAATATCGACCGTGTGGATCCGGACCCGCTTGGGGCCGTGGGCGGGTCCCTGGCCGCCGCCTTTGCCGAATACAGCGTATCCAATGATAATGATCTCGCGGTTCCACCGATAAGCGGAAATGAGATATCGCTGTCCAGCGGCCGTCGCGGAACTCGAAACATGACGCTATATGGCAAAGAGGGAGGCGCCAACTACTATGTCACCGACATCACCGTCAACAATGCATGCGTCCTCACGGTGGACGCAACGGACGGGCCTGTCGCAATCTACCTTGCCGGTCCCCTGGATGCCAAAAACGGGTCCCAAATCAATGTAACGGGCAATCCCCCTGATTTCACCATCTACTGCAATTACAGCAGCGGACAGACAGAGATCGATCTGAAGAACAGCAGCGCCTTCAAGGGCGCTGTTTACGCCCCTTATGGAGACATCGTGGTGCACAACAGCTCAGACGCCTACGGCATGTTCTGGGGAAAAACGGTCGAAGTCAAAAACTCGGGAACGCTCTGGTTCGATACGGCCCTGAAAGAAAACATTGTGTTTGCAGGGTCAGGAGGAGGGTCACAGTCCCTGGTTCAATAGCAACTGCCGACATCAGAAGTCCATCTTCATTCCCTCGCCCCCGGCCGCCATGCCCCTTGTCTGGGACCGGCCATTCCGGGGGCGAGCCCCCTGCTTTTCAAGCTCTGCCCTTCCATGGCTTGAAACACCAACTCATGGCTTCCCGAATCCCTTGTTTCTCGCCTCGCAACAACCCCCCGCCCCCCAAGGCGTATCTTCTTGACAAAACCGGCAAGATCGAATAGTCAGGCACATATCATCCGACAGCAAAAGAACCCACTTTCTTGAGCGCCGTAGGTCAGGGCCCCACAGGTTGGCAATGGACAAATTTAACCAGTTGATCAGCACAGGCGCCAGGGATGGAGTCTCGGATTTTCACATCACCGGGGGCCATCCGGTGGTGTGGCGCAAAAACGGGCGGATCGGGTTCGGCAGCAACTGGGTATGGGCGCACACAGAGGTGGACGACCTCGTCCGAACAATACTCAACCCGGAACAGATGGCAGCCCTCAAGGCACGATTGTCGGTCGATCTGGCCCGCAGCGTCAGTCATATAAGGATCCGAGTCAATGTCTTTAATACAACCCGGGGACTGAGTCTGGCCATACGGGTTCTTCCCGGAAAGGTCCCGGACATCGACAGTCTGAACCTTCATCCTTCGTTTAAGGATTTCTGCAAGATCACCTCCGGTCTTATCCTCATCTGCGGCGCCACGGGCTGCGGCAAATCCACCACCATCGCCGCCATGAGCGAACAGATCAACAGGACCCGGGCGGCCCACATCATCACCCTTGAAGACCCGATTGAATTTCGTTTTCTCTCAAGGCAGTCCTTTGTGGAGCAGCGGGAACTGGGGGCCCATATCCCCTCCTTCTATCAGGGGCTTCTGGACGTATTGAGGGAAGACTCGGACGTCATGGTGGTCGGTGAAATCCGGGACCCTGAAACCATTAAATTGACCCTCAATGCAGCCGAAAAGCGCTTCCCTCCAGATCGAGGCAGCTTCTGAACCGGATCGTAATGCGAAACGCCCTGCCTCGGGCGACCAATATGTGATAAACGAGGATGCCTCCATAGAAGAGGTCATTGCTCAAGTTTCCAACGCATAGAATGTTAATCGCTCGCTTCTATTTGGTGAAGCCTTAGGCCGCTGCCCCGCTGCGGGAGTGTAATTTTGGCCAAACGCGACGACATCTCATCCACCCAAAGGCTTCTCGATCTCATTCGAGGGGACCGCCCTGTCAAAGAAAGGCCGGCCCAGCATGCCGATATAGGTTCGGGAACCATCATCCCACAGAAAGAACGGGGAGCGGTCCTGAAAAACATATGGCCTTCCAGGAAGGGCATCACGGTCGGGATTGACTTCGCCTATACCAATCTGAGGCTCGTCAAGATCAAACAAACAGCCGAAAGCCAGTGGAAACTCCTGGCCTGCGCCAATGTCCCCCTTGATCCGGATCAGCCCCGGGAAGGCCCTGAATTCTCCCGTTTCCTCAAAAAGACGCTGATCGACTTTGCAGGCCCCTCAGGCAAGACCGACATCTGGTGTCTCATGTCCTCGGCCCAGATCGAGATCCGGCATATCCGCATACCCAAGGTGCCCAAAAAGCAGGTTGCCAATGCCGTTTACTGGACCTACAAGCGGGAGGTCGAGTTCGACGAAAATGAAAACATACTCGACTTTGAAATCATCGGGGATATCCTGGAAGACGGCGTGCAGAAGCTTGCCGCCACTGTTTACACGGCCCCGAAGCAGGAAATCAAGCGGCTCAAAGACCTTTTCTCCCGCAGCGGCTTCCCTCTCTCGGGCATTTCCATCGGGCCTTTTGCCTACCAGAATCTGCTGAGAACCGGGTGGATGGAGGGGGGAGACAAGACCGTGGCCAGCCTCTATGTAGGACGCAACTGGTCACGCATCGACATCTTTTCCTCCGGCAATCTGGTCCTGGCCCGAGGCATCAAGGCAGGGATGAACAGCATGGTGGAATCCATCCTGGAGGCTGTAAACGAGGGCCGGAACGAGATATCCATCGAGATGGCCGGGGAAGGGAGCGCTGCCCCTGTCCCCGCGGTCATCGAGCCGGAAGAGCCCATTGATATGACCCAGGCCCGGAGGATCCTGTCCATTCTCAGTCCGGATTCCAAACCGCTGACCGATGCAGAGCCCGGATTCTACCTCAAGCACGATGAGATATTCAGAATGATCCTGCCTGCCTTTGACAGGCTGATCCGCCAGGTGGACCGGAGCTTTGAATATTGCGTCCTGAACCTCAAGAGCGACCGGGTGGAACGACTTTTCGTCGCAGGGCAGATCCATATCTTCACCCGGCCGGTGCTCGACTATATCCATGAACAAATAGGCATCCCCTGCGACATCAATGATCCGCTGAAACCCGGAGCCCAGTTTCTGGATGATGCCCTGATTCCCGACTCGGTTTCCGAGAGAATCGCCTTCGGCCCGGCTGTGGGCATGGCCCTGGCGAGCCGGTCCCGCACGCCGGATCTCACATTTACCTACAGGGAAAAAGATGAACAGGAGACCGTCACCCGCATCAACCGCTCTATCTTTGTCGGATTTCTGATTATCATCGCTCTTTGCGCCGGAGTATTTTACTGGCAGGACCAGCAGATCGGGGAAAAAAAGGCGCGGGTGATTTCGCTTAAGCAGAAGCTGGAGACATACAATCCACGGCTGAGTCAGGAACTCATTCTGCAACTGGCGGGAAAGGTTAATAAAAAATCCCGCGAAATAAAGGCATACGGCCAAAAATATCTTGTTTTGGCCATACTTAACGAACTCTCAGAAATGACGCCTTCACATATCCGGCTGTTGAATTTTACGGCCTATCTGGGAGCGAATCCCAAGGCCGGTAAAAAATCTCCCAAAAAAACAATCCTGTTGGAAGGCATCATTTACGGCGAGCCCGGGAAACTGGATAACGCCCTGGCAACGTATCTCATGAAACTGGATGCCTCGCCCCTTTTCAGCGACATCAGCGTCAATAAGACAACGGTAGAAGACCTTGAAGACAAGAAGGTTCTCCATTTCTGGACGCGTCTCCACGTGACGTCGTTGGCGGGGAAATAAAGACATGACGGCAAGTTCTTCTGGGGATGCCTGCCGGGCCCCGGGCATTTCCGGGTTACCGGCAGCGGATTGGTCCGCAGATTCCATCTCCCGCGCCCCTATGCGCGGCCGGCGCCGCACCTACACAAAAGGTTGACCGGAAATGCTGCACTCAAAAAAAATTCGGCCGTACCCGACAACAAGCGCGCAAGAGGCTTAGGTGAAAAAGCATAAGCTTCCAAAAATCTATGGAAAAAGCATCAGATACCTCCTCATATGCATCACAGGAATCGTGTGTTTTGCAGTGCTCGGAATTTACCCCAACCAAAAAACCGTCACAAGCCTTGACAATGACACGGCAAAACTGGAAACTGAGATCCGGGAACAGGAATTGCTCAAACCGCTGTATGATGACCTGCTGCGGAGAACCCGGACGAAGGTCCCAGCAGACCTTCCCTTCCCCGAAAAGGGCCGACTCGATCGGACAAAGACGGATGACATCCCTGAAATCCTGGGATCCATGGCCCACAAGAGCAGCCTGCAACTGGTAGACGTGACCCTGGATTTGAATACGCTGGTCAAGGGAAGCCAGTCTCTCTCAGTAGATGTGCGCCTCAACGGAGGTTTTCTCGCTTTTCGCGATTTTTTGATCCAACTGCAGGGAATACCCTATGTGAATGAGATTGAGGAAGTTGAGATTCAACCGGCACAGGGGGTCAAGGAATTTCGACTGAAACTGGCCCTCGCTTTAAAATAGCGCATTATCTCGACATCCGGGGCAAACCCGGCAATAAATCCCAAAGACATCATTCTGGGGGGCGGCCTGAATGGAAAAAAGGGAGAAGGTAATCGTAACCCTTGCGGGCATCGCCCTTGTCTACGGCGTATTTCAATTTCTGCCCTCTTCTTCAGGACCCAAAAATGGGCCCGCGGATGCCCAAAAGCATCTGGACGCCCTGAACAAGCTGGTTACGGACGTCTCCCTGAGTCTGGCCAAGGATGCCCCGGACCAGGCCACCCGTTTTATTATTTCCACGGCAGAGGCCGATTGGACCAAAGATCCCTTTCTGGACAGACGGCCCGCGGGCATTCAGGAGGTGGAGGAAAAACCCGACCAGCCGACGACCGATATGACCTTTGTCTATTCCGGCTATCTCGAGATGGACGGAAAAAAAATCTGTATTGTGAACGGGATGGAATATGAATCGGGAGAAAAGCTGACAACAGGCGAATATGTGGTTCGACAAATTGAGCCCCAGAATGTCATCCTCGAGGCCGAGGCAGACGGTCAGAAGATTGTTGTACCCTTTCAGGAATAAGGGAAGGAGATTAAGACCATGACCCGGTTGGGCCCCGTAAACCTGACAACTGTGCGGTTGGTTCTAACTGTTGTGGTCTGTATTGGGCTCGCGTTCGGCTGCGGATCCGGTAAAACGATGAAGAAAACGCCCGCAATGCAGAAGTGGATCAGGCTGGCGGAGAAGTCCAAGCCGAGATCTCCGGTTCAAAGACAAAGGACCATTGAAGAACAGGAGAAGAAAATCGCCTCCGGGGAATCGGCACCTGTCAGTGAAAGACCGCTTCCCACCCAAAAGGTGACGCTCAGGATCATCAATGAAGATATCTCCGTGCTCCTGCGGGCCTTGGCCAGGGCTGCCAATCAGAACATCATGCTCAATGCAGAGGTTGAAGGGAAGATCAATATCTCTGTAATGGACACCCCGTGGGATCAGGTGTTTCGCGGGGCACTTGCCACGGTGGGGCTGACTTACACGTGGTCCGGCGACATCATCCGCGTGATGCGGGTGGAGGACATGCAGAAAGACCTGGACCTGGAAAAGAAACAGATCGAGGCAAGCGAAATAAAGATAAAGCGCGAGTCACTTGAACCCCTCGTGACAAAGATCATTCACATTGATTATGCCGACCCCAAATCCCTTGCCAAAAACCTCGAAAGAATGCTTACCCAACCCGAACAGAACGTTCAGGAAAGTCAAGCAAAGCCGGCCGTCAGCCAGAACAGAAAGCCCTCCATTTCAGTGGATGAATACAACAAGGCCCTCATTGTCACGGCCCTGAAGGGGGACATTCCCAAATTGGTGAAGCTGGTCCAGGAACTGGACAGGCCGACCCCCCAGGTCCTGATCGAGTGCAATATCGTAGAGGCCAGATCAGAGGTGGCCCGCATGCTGGGGGTCCAATGGGGAGGCCTGTATCACGATGGAAAAGGAAATAACTTTGTAGACGCCGATTTGACCACCCCGGAACAACTTCTCCCGGAGCCGGACCCGACGGCAGGTCTGGCGGTTGGTTACCTGACCCAGGCCGCGGACTACGTGCTCCAGGTGGAGCTCTCCGCCCTTCAGGAAAACGGCATGTTGAACATCCTTTCCAGCCCCACCATAACGACCCTGGACAACAAAAAGGCCGTTATTGAAAGCGGCGAGGAGGTCCCTTTGATCTCCATCGTCTCGACAGGGACCCTGTCTCAGGAAACGCCCGAGTACAAAACAGCGGCCCTGACCCTGGAGGTCACGCCCCATGTGATCGACGATCAGATGCTCATGCTGTCCATCCTGGCCAAGAAAGACGAGTTTGACTATACGAGAGAGGTCAAGGGATATCCGGTGGTCATCACCAAGCACGCCCAGACCAACCTTGTCCTCTTCGACGGCGAGACCACTGTGATCGGGGGCCTTACCAAGGAAAAAAAACAGGACCAGAATGCGGGCATACCGGGGGCCAAGGATGTGCCGCTCTTAGGCTATCTTTTCGGAGCTGATGAAAAACAGCATGAGATGGATGATCTGCTCATATTCATCACTCCCCACATCTTGAAGGCAAAGGAAATCGGCGTTCAGACCGAGCCGCTCGCAAAGGGCGGGGAGGAGTCGCCGCCTGAATCGCCCGGCTCCGAGACATCCGGACAATGCAACGTCAGCTTTTAGGTCGGCCGGCCCACATGGATTATTTCGAGATCCTCGATTTCAAAAAGGAGCCCTTTTCCAATTCCCCTGACCCGGAGTTTTTCTACCAGGCCCGTCCCCACGTGCAATGTCTTCAGAAACTGGAGCTTTCATTGCGCCTCCGCCGGGGGCTCAACGTGGTCGCCGGCGAGGTCGGCACCGGAAAGACCACCCTCTGCCGGTATCTGCTCCGAAAATTCGCAGGAGACTACAACATCGAGACCCACTTGGTCCTGGATCCGTCTTACAGTTCTCCCATGGAATTTTTGCATGCCGTGGCCAAGATGTTCTGCCCGTCCCAATCAACCCACGGCCTGAGCGAGTGGCAACTTAAGGAAATGATCAAGGACCATCTCTTCCGGACCGGCGTGGACGAAAAAAAAATCGTCATCCTCCTGATCGACGAGGGCCAGCGGCTTCCTGACTACTGCCTGGAGATGCTGCGGGAATTCCTCAACTACGAGACCAACGAATACAAGCTCTTGCAGATCGTGATCTTCGCTCAGACAGAATTCAATGAAACCCTTAAAAGGCGCCGCGGGTTTGCCGACCGCATCAACCTGTATCACCTGCTGGGTCCGTTAGACTTTGAAGAGACCAAATCATTGATCCGGTTTCGTCTCGAGCGGGCCAGCAAAGGCAAGGCCAACGCCTCGCTCATCAGTCCTTCCGCACTGCGGGTCATCTACAAGGCATCTGGAGGATATCCGAGACGCACCATCCACCTGTGTCATCAGGTCATTCTGACCATCATCATCCAAAACCGGTCCAGGGCCGGGTGGTTTACGGCACGCTCCTGTGCCAAGAGATTTGTCAGGGGAGAAATCGCCAAATCGCCTCGAACTCGAAAAGGCATCCTCATCGCCCTCCTGGCCCTGACCGTGATTATGGGCTCAGGGGCCGCTGGTTTGAAGTTCCTCGAATTCAAGGACAAAACGAACCGGCCTTTATCTCCCTTAGCGGTCAGACAGGCTGTAGGGACCCGGCCGACCGGCATCCCTTCCACGGCCTCCGATCCCGCCCCGGCCCTGACATGGCAAATCCCAGACAGCGAAGGCGCCGGGACAGCGCCCATCGCAGCAGAACGTACAATCCGGGAAGCCCCGAAGACCCCGGCTGAAGCCTCTGCCAAGGCAGGATCCGACGTCCCCCGTGAGACACGCCCTGCCGGAGCAGAAGCAATCCCCCGGTTATTGGGCGAACTCAGGGTATCTCACAATGAAACGCTGATGGATATGATCCGGCGCGTGTATGGGTCATACAACGATAAATACTTGAAATCGGTCTGCGCTCTCAACAACATAGACAATCCAGATCATATAGAACCAGAACAGTCGATCATCTTCCCTTGTTTTCCGGTGAAGCCCTCCGGACCCGTGGG
The DNA here is from genome assembly GCA_021159525.1 of Deltaproteobacteria bacterium. Lineage (GTDB taxonomy): Bacteria > Desulfobacterota > DSM-4660 > Desulfatiglandales > Desulfatiglandaceae > AUK324. Next base: position 10,646 of record JAGHEC010000345.1, read on the forward strand.
CCAGTTCTGCTGGCTTCAGGCAGCGGAGAAGCAGAGCCTCGAACAGGCCCTGCACTATTTAAAATCCTCAGGGGATGATCGGCCTTTGTGCATGGTCCCCACCTGGACCCGCCATGACGGTCTTCAATTCCACCTGCTCTACAAGGAGCCCTTTCCGGATGAGGAGAGTGCGCGCAGGTTTCTGAGCCTTCTTCCCCCCGAGACCGCCTCTGAAGCGAC
>JAGHEC010000437.1 GCA_021159525.1 Deltaproteobacteria bacterium
AAGGTACACAGGTATTCCATCAGACCTTCTGCCCCGGTCACCGGGGCGCGCTTTTTGATGAAATAGGGAAAACTGATCTCCATATGGGCGCTCTCCGCATTCAGCCGGGTTTTCATCTCCTCGAGGATACCGGAGAAGTTCTGAGGGGAGATCTGTCGGCTGTTTTCATTGAGGATCTCCACAAAACGGCTCATATGGGTCCCCTTGTAATAACGGGGAAGATTAACGTACATATTGATCTGGGCCACGGTCTGCTGCTTTCCCTGATCCTTGTCGAGCACTGTAATCGGATACCGGATACCTTTAACCCCAACTTGATCAATGTCGATATTTCTGTAGTCCTTGTGGCTTTGAATGTCTTCCATGTCTCGTATATCTCTGTATGCCAAGACCGCAATCTGTCACGCCTCCGCCTCCCTTCCTGCCGGCGTGAGGGCCTCTATCTGTCGATATAGGCTTGGAAAGATGGCCCTTCTTGGCAGGGCTCCATATCAAGATGCCGTGAAAAGATGCACAGTTTTTCATAAGGGCGAAGTATCACCTCAATAATTAGGGGGATAACTGCGAACCTAGCGCCGGGGCAGAAGAATTTTTCTTCCGCTCCGGGCCTCCGGGCTGGTCTCTTGAGTGACTTATCTGCGGGGGACACTTGCCCCCTCCGCATTCTCGACTTAGTCGAGCTGCGGCTTCCCCCACTGATAAGTCACAAAGAGACGGCGCCCTCCCGGCAGTCGCGTCAGAAAAACCCTTCTGCCCCCATTTATTGAGCTGTTACAGGGCGAAGGCAAATCTCTTATAGAAACTCTCGGCAGAGATGCACTATAGCGATCTTGAGGGCAAAGTCAACCCAAAGACGGGTCCTCGTCAAATCAGGTAGTCTTTCAATTTGTCCTGGAGCGAATCGGGCCAGACCTCTTCAAACAGAAAGGCCTTGACCTCGCTTTTTGTCATGTGCCGGAGGACCTCCCCCGGCAATTCCCTGAGCGCTTCCATCCTGTCAGGGAGTGGCTCCTTTTTTCTCTTGTTTTGAGCCTTCATTTTATCTTCTCCATCCTTGGCGCTTGAAGCCATACGTCCTCCCCGGATCTTCACTGCAAGCGACTTTTTCAGGGAAGTTCCTTCATCCATATCTTCTCGTTGAACCAGTGGTTCTTGAGGGCGACCCCCATCTTGTCCGCGATCAGCCGGGCCAGGGCCGCATCCATGCCGATGATCTGGCCGGCCTTGTTCTTGGCATTCAGGGGCGGCTGGTTGCCCGAAAGCCCCACCCTCAGTTCACCCTTTCTTAGGATACGGTCCGGCGCAGGTCAGGCCATGGCAACGGTTAGCACAATGATCAGGACAGCCTGAAAGGTTTTCTTTTTCATCCCAATTCTCCCTATCTCGACTGATTGCGGTCTATCTGTAACACCAATCCATCCGGATTGCAATCAGGAATGGAAGCCGGCCGGGGGCGGCATTCACGGGCGCACGCCGGTGTGCAACGCCCACTTCCGGGTTTCCCAAGGCCCGAACTATCCCAGATATGCCTCCTTTACTTTCTCATTCTTGAGGAGGGCCGCGGCCCTGTCCTCCAGCACCACCCGGCCTGTCTCGATCACATACCCATAGTCGCCCAACTCCAGGGCCGCCTGAGCGTTTTGTTCCACCAGGAGGATGGTCACCCCCTCGTCCCGTATCTGCTGAATGATGCGCATGATATGGGCTGAGACAAGCGGGGCCAGCCCCAGGGACGGTTCGTCCAGGAGGAGGAGGGAAGGGGCGCCCATGAGTGCCCGGGCTATAGCCAGCATCTGTTGCTCCCCGCCCGAGAGGGTGCCCCCTGCCTGTGCCTGTCGTTCTCTCAGGATGGGAAAGAGGTTGAAGGCGTTTTTCATGCATGCCGCCACCTCGTTCCTGTTGTTGCGCAAATAGGCCCCCAGAAGGAGGTTCTCCTTCACTGTCAGGTGGGAAAAGATGCGCCGGCCCTCCGGGACCTGCACCACCCCCCTTTTAACGATGTCCTCGGGCGGCAGCCGGTTGATGAGCTCGTTCCTGAACAGGATCCTGCCGGCCGAGACGGGCTGGACCCCGCTGATGGTCATGAGGAGGGTCGATTTGCCGGCCCCGTTGGCCCCGATAAGACACGAGATGCTCTGCTCCCTGACGCTGAGAGAAACACCTTTGAGGGCCTCTATCTTCCGGTAATGGCTGTGCACCCTTTCAAGTCGCAGCATGGGACGCCCCCCCGCCCAGGTAGGCCTCGATGACCTGCCGGTTGTTTCGGATCTCGTCAGGAATCCCTTCCGCAATAAGGCTGCCGTAGTCCAGGACATAGATATAGTCGGCCAGACTCATCATGACCCGCATGTCATGTTCGATGATGAGCACGGTAATGCCTTTTTCACGGATCTTGAGAATCAGCTCGATCAATTGGGACGATTCCCGGGGATTCATCCCGGCTGCAGGCTCATCCAAAAGAAGGACCTTTGGCCGCGATGCCATGGCACGGGCGATCTCCAGCCGACGCTGCTCGCCGTATGCCAGGGCCCCGGCGAGATTGAATGCCCTTTTTTCAAGACCCACGAACCGGAGGCATTCCATCGCCTCCTTTTCAGTGCCGGCCTCTTCTTCCTGCTGGGCCCGGGTCTTGAAAAGGGCCCCCCATACCCCTACTTTCATGCGCGCATGGCAACCGATCTTGACATTGTCCAAGACACTGAGGTTGAAAAAAAGACGGATGTTTTGAAAGGTCCTGGCCATACCCATCCGACAGATGGCGTCGGGACTCTGCCTGAACCCGTACATTTGCCGCACCTGTGGCGTAAGGAGCTGAATCATCAGATAGATGGAAAAAACACCGGCCCCTATGGCCCACGGCCATGCCAGACAACGGAGGGCGAAGTGGGTCCCAACCATATGAACCGAAGGAGAGAGACGGATCAGCCACCAGACTGCAAAAAACAGATCCGAGAGGAGGAAGAGAACCATGAATCCCCATGCCCAGATCTGAAACCGCATCAGCCCCCGCACGAGGTAAAACCGCATGGCCAGGATGAAAATCCCCAAAAGAACCAGCTCCACCTTAAAGAAGGCATCGGGGAGAAAAAAGGACCAGAACAGGGGGAGCCAAACAAGTCCCAAGGCCATAAACAAAACAGCGCACCGCCGGATGTGCTTTGCCTTGGCCCCCGAGAACTCGGGCGCAACAGGCCGATCCCCAAATCGGATCTGTCCCCGCGTCGGCGAATAGAGTCCGGCCAGGCAATTGAACAGGGTGGTCTTTCCTGCGCCGTTGGGCCCGATGATTCCCACGATCTGACCCGGGTGAGCGGCGAGGCTGATCTCTTTGAGGGCCGACAGCCCCCCAAAGGACTTGGAGACTCGCGTCACTGTGAGGATCGGCTTCATAACCCGAGGCGCTCCTTTGCCTGCCATGCCTTCCTTGCCTGGGCCCGCTCAAACGGGATGAGCCCTTCGGGCCGCCACCGCATCATCAGGACCAGGACCAGGCCATAGATGAGATACCGGGCGCTGAACATGCTCTGGGGCAACACGGCCCGCAGCACCTCGGACAGGGGGATCAGGATCAAGGCCCCCAACATGGTCCCGGCAATGCTCCCCATCCCGCCGAACACAATGAGGCAGAGGATCAGGATGGATTCCCAGAACTTGAACATGTCGGGGTGAATGAATTTAAACCATTTGGCATAAAAGGCTCCGGCCATGGCCCCGATAGAAGCGCTGACGGCAAACGCCGTCACCTTGTAGCGGATGAGATTGACCCCGCAACACTGGGCCGCAATCTCGTCTTCCCGTATGGCAAACCAGGCCCGTCCCACCCGGGAATCGTGGAGCCGCGTTACCACTGCCAGGACGATCACAAGGAGGAAGAGAATCAGGTAAAAGAACTCCCAGTCCCGTGTCAGGGGATGGCCCAAGATAGTGGGCGGAGGGATGCCGGGAAGGCCCATGGGTCCCCTTGTAAGCCAGAGTTCATTGCGGATGACCAGGACCACCAGTTCGGAGAAGCCGAAGGTGACAATGGCAAAATAATCGCCTGTCAGACGGAGGGTGGGGGCGCCCAGGAGGATTCCCCAGATGGCCCCGTTGAGGGCGGCCAAGGGGAGGATCAACCACAGGCTCATATTATAATGGATTGCCAGAAGCCCTGAGGTGTAGGCCCCGATCCCGTAAAAGCCCACATATCCCAGGTCCAAAAGCCCGGTGAATCCGGGCACGATATTGAGCCCCAGGGCCAGGACCATGTAGAGGACAGCGGTGGTCAGGACCCGGATCACATAGTTGGTGGACCCGCCCATGGGAAGCCACGGGAGCAGAACGGCCAGAAAGAAGAGGCACAGGAAAAAGAGACGGGGGTTTTTCTGCAGTTTTTTCAGGTCCATCATGCCTTCTCCCCGATCTGTCTCCCGATGAGGCCGGAGGGCTTGAAGAGGATGACCGCTATCATCACTGCATAGGAAATGCCGTCGCGGTACTCCGACGAGAGGTAGCCGGCCCCGATCACCTCGGCGATTCCCAAAACGCCTCCGCCTAACATGGCGCCCGGAACGCTCCCGATGCCGCCCAGGACCGCGGCCGCAAAGGCCTTGATCCCTGCGATGTAGCCCATTGTGGGAAAAATGGCATTGTAGTAAAGGCCCACCAGGATCCCTGCCATCCCCCCCATGGCTGAACCGATGGCAAAGGTAAAGGAGATGACCCTGTTCACCTTGATACCCATAAGGGCCGATGTGGTCTTATCCAGCGATACGGCCCGCATGGCCGTTCCGATGCGGGTCCTGTGGATAATCAGGTGGAGAATGGCCATGCTGACCACAGTGACAACCAAGATGAACACCTGAAGCCACGAGAGGGTTGCCTCCCCCAGGCTCCAGGCCGTCTGGTAGAATATTTTGGGGAGGATCTCCCGGGGATAGGACTTGATCTGGGACCCCCAGATCATGAGGGCCAGGTTCTGGAGAAAAATGGACATGCCGATGGCTGTGATAAGCGCGGCCAGCCGGGGGGCGTTGCGCAGGGGCCGGTAAGCGATCACATCCAAAATGACGCCGAAACAGGCACAGATCAGAATGGTCAGGATGAATGCGGCAAAAAAGGGAAGGCCCAGGAGCGTGACCATGGTATAGGCTAAAAAGGCCCCCAACATGTAAATTTCACCGTGGGCGAAATTGATCAACTGGATGACCCCGTAAACCATGGTGTAGCCAACGGCAATGAGGGCATAGACCCCGCCAAGGGTAATGCCGTTCACCAACTGCTGGAGAAACAGACTGGACTGATCGAGAAGGCTGTCCACGGGCTCACGGGCTCAGAGGTTTGGAGTTCAGAGGTTCAGGGCGCCTAAACCCCTGAACCTGTTTTGGGTCACTGCAACTGCTTTTCGGCGCTGACCCACCTGCCGTTTCGGATCTCCTTGACAAATGCGTCCTTGAGGCAGTCGCCGTTTGCGTCGAAATACGTATTGCCGGCCACGCCCTTGTAGGCCTTTTTCTTTGAATTGAGTGACGCCAGGTAGTCCCGGATCTTGACGCGATCCTCCCCCACGGTGGCAATGGCCTGAGCGGCAAGGCCCACCCCGTCGTAGGCATTGGCGGCAAACCAGTTGGGCTCCTTGCCGTACTTTTTCTTATATGCCGCGATAAAGCCGGCCGCCTGGGGGCCTGCCTTGTCCGGGAGAAAGGGCGTGGTCACAAAGAGCCCCTCTGCATCCGGGTTTTTAAGCATGAGGTCGTCATCCAGGCCGTCGGCCCCGAAAAAGGCCACATTCTTCATGCCGAGGGCCCTGGCCTGCGACATAATGAGCGTTCCCTGGGGGGCATATCCGGGGATGAAGATGGCATCCGGCTTCATCATCTTGAACTTGGTGAGCTGGGGTTTGAAGTCGGTGGTGTCCGAGGTGTAGGCCTCTGTGCCCAGGACCTTTATCCCCAGTTTCTTTGCTTCTTTCATAAAGGCCGTCATCAGGCCCATGGAATAGTCATTGACCTCATAAAATACCGCCACCGTGTCAAACCCCCTTGCCAGCTTTGCATATCTGGCCAAAAACAGCCCCTGGAAATCATCCTTGTAAACATTGCGGAAGTAAAAGGGGCTCATCTTTCCGATATTGACATTGGTGGAGGCAGGGGATATGGCCGGGAGCTTGGCGTCCCGGTAAATGGGCAGGGCTGCCAGAGAGGCGGAGCTGCAGAGGTGACCGATGACGATGGAAACCTCGGGATCATTGGCCAGCTTGGTGGCCACGGTGGCCGCCTCCTTGGGATCGCACAGTTCGTCCTCCAGGACGATTTGCACCTTTTTGCCATTGATGCCGCCATCCGCATTGATCTCTTCGCCCCTGAGGATCGCCGCGTTTTTGATGCCCTCGCCGAAGGAGGCCAACTGGCCGGTAAAGGCAGCCGCCACGGGGATCTTGATAGTGGAATCGGCCCATGCAACCCCGCTCAAAAAGACCGAGGCAACCAACATAAACAATGCGGTTCGTTTCATGGCAAAACCCTCCTTGATTTATATTGTGACAGATGACGATCGAATGTATCACCTCAATAATTAGGGGGATAACTGTGAAGCTATTGCCGGCGCAGAAGAATTTTTCTTCCGCTCCGGGCCTCCGGGCTGGTCTCTTGAGTGACTTATCTGCGGGGGGCACTTGCCCCCTCCGCATTCTCGACTTCGTCGAGCTGCGGCTTCCCCCACTGATAAGTCACAAAGAGACGGCGCCCTCCCGGCAGTCGCGTCAGAAAAACCCTCCTGCCCCGGGTTATTGAGCTGTTACCCGAAATGGTCGTAATGCATTGATTTTATTGAATACATAAATTCCATGCCCTCATTCCGGCGAAGCATGTCCCGGACTCCGGTCCGGGAACCGGAATCCACTGTCTTTTTGATAAGCTAAAGGTTCTGGATGCCGGATCAAGCCTGCCCCGTACCCGATACGGGGTCAGGCATAACGCGTGAATTTCGGACCGTTAAGACTATCACCGCATGTAGCAAAAATCCATCGGATTTTGCTGGAACAAGGGCAAATCCTCGCCATACGGGATCCTGTTCGGCGTACGCTCAAATGGCAGTCAGTTCCGCGTACTTTTGGAGGGCGCCGCACTGAAAGCAGAGCTTTCATCTTGTCACGATCAGGTATTGGTTCCTGGCATGACGCGTTTACCCTCTCAGCCGTCTCTGTATTTTTTTGAGCGCATCCAGATATTCCTGGTGGTAATCCAGGTAAAAGGACAGGGCCTTGGCAAAGTTCTTTCCGACAAGCCCTTCCACAAGCAGGAGGGTCACTTCCCGCTTCTGCCCCAGAATGGACTGGTAGCCCATGAGAATGTGACGCTCTTCCCCGGAAAGCCCTCTGAGCAGCGAGCAAAACGCGCTCCTGGCACGGGGCTGGTACATCCAGAAATAGAGAAGGTCGAGACTGTCCGCAATCATGATCTTTTTTAGGTCCTGGATCTCCCCCCCCGGTGCGGCCGCCAGTTTTTCCGGTGCGGCCAGGAGCTTCAGCGTCTCGACTTCCGGGAAGAGAAGCTCGAGTCTGGCATAGGCGTCGAAGAGGCGGGTCAGCTTGCCGCGGTAGTCTCGCAGGCGCATGCGGATGTTCTGATACCGGTCAGCAACGCCCTCGATAATCCCGGCCACCAGATCAGAGGCCGCCTTGGAGATCACGGCCGCCCACTTCTGAAGGATCTCGTCCACCACGGAGACCCCGGCCAGCATCAGGATCCCTCCGGTTGCCGCATTAAACCCCACAGCAATCGGTATGGACAAAAGGGTGCGGAACAGGTTTCCAAAGGCCGCGCCCCGCGGGAATCCCCGATAGATATTGTGGCCCGAGATATAGATGCCGTTCATCAGGGCCATGACCGCATAGAGCGCTGTTGGATTGGTTGCCGCGGTGATATTGAGGCCATGATCCAGGATCACCGTCTTGGTCGCATAGTCCAGGAGCGGGACTGAAAATCCGGTAAAGAGGAGGGAATCGGTGAGCCGTTCCCAGTTCACATAATCGTCCCACCGCAGGAGGGGCGATCGGCGTATGCCGCCCCCGCCGAGCACGGACTGAAGGATGTTTCGCAACCCGGTGATGCCAAACCAGATAAAGGCCCCGAAATACGCCAGAAGCCACCAGTCCTTTGTCAAAGCAAAGGTGGCGAAGGCAGGGATAAATCCGATCACGGCCTTGAGGCCGTTCTTGACCCCGGTGTTGAGGTATCGCCAAGAGAGCCGGGTGCGGCTCCTGCCGGGTCCTATCGGCCCGAGGGTCAGCTCGTTGTCCACATAGGCCTGGACCCCGCCGAGAGTAACAACATTTCCAGGGCTCTTGAGTCGCGTGGAATCCTCCTCAATCACCCAGTCGTCGATCTTTTCCAATGTCAGCCATCGCAGACCGGGGAGGCGTCTCAGAACGCGGAATGTCTTCTCCCAAAAGACGCTGGGACTGGAACGCGGGTGATAGACAGTCCGTTTGAACGCGGTTATCCGAACCGGAATCGTTTCGCGGGACCGGGCCCCGGGATTCCGGATCTCATTCTGTGCACGGCTTGGAAGCGTCTCCCGTATGGCAAGCCCCATCCCATGCACCCGGGGAGAGCGACCCGTGGAATCGCTTCCGATCCGGGCCTTCAGAAAGGTCCCTTTGTACAGGTCCCTCAGCGTGGCGATGTCGTGGAGAATTTGGTTCAGCTTCTGTATCCGGTCGTCCCGATCCGGAAGATCCGAAGCGGCAAGGCGCTCGATCACATTCCGGATCAACCGTTTCAATTGAATGACATTTCCGTGATTGATGGCCTGTTGCAGCTCGCTGATCTCCTGGATATGGCCTGTTTTTCCGGCCGCATAATCCTTGAGGTTGAAGATCTCAAGCCGGGTGATCATCCCTTCGCAATCATAGAGAATTTCGATAACGTCCTCTACATCCACATTGCTGAGATTCAGTGTGATGCGGAAGGCGGAATGAAGCCGCGCCAGCTCGCTGATGATCCCGCGGGGAGAAAGCCGCAGCATGTCCGGGACAAGGGGACCGTCGAGTGGAACATTCGGATCGCAGATTTCCGGGTTTTTGTCAGGCGCCAGCCAGTCCTTGACAATGTCCTCCCAGTCCAGACGGTTCATCTTTTCCACATAGCGGTCAAGCTCCCGGCGCTCCCGGGCATCCGCGCGACGGTAGCGTTCTCTCACCAAACTCATACGCTCCTTCATGGCAGCGATCATGCGCTGATGGATCAGCTTCGCAAGGTGCAGGAGGGATGCCTGACCAGTGCCCACAAAACCAAGGAAATCATCAAGCTGAATCGGTTCGATGTGGATGCCGTAGGCCTCTGCAAGCCCATGACGGTGTCTGACATTGAATGCCTCCAGCACGGAGAAGACATAGCGCTGTTGATAGGTCGACACCTTTTTTCCCTTTGCCATAAACGCGGCAACCTCGTCTTCCGTCAGAAACGCTATAAATTCCTGCGTATCGGCGAAGCCATGGGGCACCCAGATGAGCTGGATGAACTTGTTTCGAAATCGTGCGCAGAATTCGATCCCGATCCGGAGGTCGATCTCCATGATCCGGGCGGCCTCCAGAAGTTCGACCGCAAACCCTGGCTCCAGGAAATTGTAATAGACCACCCTGAGCCGCCGGATCCCTTTGATCCAGGCGTCCATGATCAAATGGCTGGAGGACTTGCGGCCTTTTGTATTGGCATCGTGGACATGATCGTCAAAGGAGACCTGGTTCCATTTTTCGGGCATCTCCAGGAGGCGATGCCGGCGCAGTTGCCTCCGGATTACACGCGGGTTGCCCGGAACCGCGGTCCTGAAATCGTGGGCGAGCCGGAGCTGTCTCTCATAGTCGCCGTGCGCCCTCACCAGCTCCTTCATAATCTGGACAAGCACGCGCGCCGTATTTTTCGGGACAGGGCCGCCGGCCGTATGCATAACCTCGTCGCGCAGGGAGGCGAGCACGGTCAGGCGGTCATTAACGCCGCCGGTCTCCAGGGACTCCAGCAGGTTGACCACCGCAAAGGCCATGCGAAGCCCTCTGGATTCGGCCAGTTCCTTGATCCCGTGGGGATGGAGATAGGGAAAGACCAGCTTCCTGGCACTGCTCCTGGCCTCATCCCTGTTGAGAACATCGTTGACGATGTTAAGCAACTGGTGATCCCGTTTGTCAAAAAGAATCCTGCGCATAATCAGCCTTCCAAAATCCGAACCCCGAACCAATATTGAATAATCGGTAACCGTTCACGCGGTCCTGAGATCTCCCTGATACACTGATATGAGAAAATCGCATCAGCTCAATAATTGGGGGGATAACAGGGACCGTACCACCGCGGCAGGAAGATTTTTCTTGTGCTCCGGGCCTCCGGGCTGGTCTCTTCAGTGACTTATCTGCGGGGGACACCCGCCTGCCAAGGCCAATTGAGCGTTCTTGCC
>JAGHEC010000322.1 GCA_021159525.1 Deltaproteobacteria bacterium
ATAGAAATTCTGCTGCATCTTTTGCAACGGCCGCACAAAGACCCTTGGGGCGATAAGGTAGCCCAGGCGCCAGCCGGTCATCGCATAGGCCTTGGAAAACCCGTTCAGCACAAAGGCATTGTCTGTGAATTCCAGAATGGAGTGCTCCCTCTCGGTGTACACCAGGCCATGATAGATCTCGTCCGATATGACAGGGGGCCCCAGGCCCGCGATCTCCTTCATACGTTCGGCCGAGAGAAGGTTGCCGGTAGGATTTGACGGCGAGTTGATCAGGATGGCCTTGGTCCGTGGGCCTATTTTTTTTCGGATTTCCTCGGCACGGAGCTGAAATCCGTCCTCCTCCCTGGTCCGAATGGGCACGGCACGACCCCCCAGAAAGGCTGCGAAGTTGGGATAGCAGGGGTAATGGGGATCCGACATAATGATCTCGTCGCCTGGCTCCAACAGGGCCGCAAATATGAGAAAAAGGGCCGGCGATGTGCCGGATGAGACGAGGATCCTGTCCGGTTCAATCGTCACCCCGTATTTATCCTGATAATGGGCGCAGATCGCCTCCCGCAGCTCGATAAGCCCGAGACTGTGGGTGTAATGGGTTTCGCCCCCGCGGATGGCCTCGCATGCTGCGTCGCAGATGCACGCGGGCGTGGAAAAATCAGGTTCGCCGATCTGGAGATGGATGATGCGCCTTCCTTCCTTTTCCAGTTCATGGGCCCGTTCCAAGACTTCCATCACGATAAAGGGCGGGATATCGTTCGCTTTTTTGGTTATTCGATGCATTAAATCACCTTATTGAGGGAGTACTCGATAATCCCCTGGGCCCCGGCGTTCATGAGCAGGGGTATCAAGTCCCGGACCACCTTGGAATCCACCACGGTCTCCACAGACACCCAGTCGGAATTGTAGAGCCCGGCCACAGTGGGGGCGTTGAGACTGGGCAGGATGGCAATGACGTCTTCCACTCGCGACTGGGGGAGGTTCATTTTCAGGGCCACCATGTTTTCAGCCCGCAAGGCCCCCTTGAGCAGGAGGATGATCTGGCCGATCTTGGCCTTTTTCCACGGATCCTCATAGGCCCTCCGGTTGGCGATCAACTGGGTGTTGGTCTCCATGAGGTCATAGATGATCTTGAGCCCGTGGGCCTTGATGGTGCTTCCGGTCTCCGTGACTTCCACAATCGCGTCCGCCAGCCCTGACACGACCTTTGCCTCGGTGGCCCCCCATGAAAATTCCACCCTCACGTCGATATGTCGCTCTGCAAAAAAGCGTCTGGTGAAGTTTACCAGCTCGGTGGCGATCTTCTTTCCCCGGAGGTCTTCCAGCCGCTCGATGCGGGAGTCCGCAGGAACGGCCAGGACCCAGCGTGCAGGGTTCTGACTGACCTTGGAATAGACCAGATCGTCTACCAGGACCACGTCGGATTCATTTTCTTCTGTCCAGTCTTTTCCTGTAAGACCGGCGTCCAGTGTCCCGTTTTCCACATAGCGGGACATCTCCTGCGCACGGCAGATAGCGCATTGGATGTCGTCGTCATTGATATCCGGAAAGTAGCTTCGGCCGTTGATATTGATTTTCCAGCCTGACTTTTCAAAAAGGTGGATAGTTGCATTTTGAAGGCTTCCTTTAGGGATGCCGAATTTCAGCTTGTTCATTTTCCGTATACCTTCTCTGGGTCAAATATCTTTTCGCCCGCCACTGTCACGCTTCCGTCCCGGGCCACCCGCTGGTGAAAGCAGGTGTCGTAACCCGTATGGCAGGCCGCGCCGCCGATCTGGTCTACACGAAAGAGGATTGCATCGTTGTCACAGTCCGCATAAATCTCTCTTATTTTCTGAACATGGCCAGACGTGCCGCCCTTGTGCCAGATCTCGCGGCGGCTGCGGCTCCAGTAGTGGGCCTCTCCGGTCTCAAGGGTTTGTTGCCAGGAGTCCTCGTTAATGTATGCCAGCATCAGGACCTTGCCGGTTGCATAATCCTGGGCAATGGCCGGCAGAAGTCCCCCCCCCTTGGCAAAGTCAAGCTTTATATGGTTTTTTTTGTCCGAGGACATGCTGCTCCTTTCCTGTCGTGATATTGCAACTGATTGCAGATGGCTTCTTATGCCTCTGCCGTTCACGCGGAGAAGGCCCCGAAGGGCCTTCCCCCGCGATACCATGCGCTGCGCCGCATTCCACAAGTGTGCATCGTCACTTTGTCTTCGGCCATGCATGCCATCATTTTCTGACGGCTTCGTGCGGGTCAGGCCCCGATGCCGTCGCCCTGGCAAAACCCATTTCCTGGATCGTGTCCCGCACGACAGAAGCACTCCGGATCATCGGTTAAGCTAACACACCCGATGAAAATATCAAGAGAAATCCAGAGCGTGTCCTCGGCAAAGCAGACTTAAAGCGGTTTCCTTTTTAGGACAGGGCCGTCTCGTTGTTGAGATTCAGGCTGCTGGTGAGTTCCTCCAGCCCCTGCCCCTGATCGAGCGGCCTCCGCATCATGAGGCCAGAATCCCGGCTTGACACTTACAGGGGGCGTCTCCTATAATCCGATAAAAAATGAAAGGCTTCAGGTTGTTTCTACCGGGAGACGACATTCTTGAGAGGTTGCGGAAACGGCCTCGCGTGTATGGAGACCCTATATGAGCCAAAAAAGAAAAGCCTTGTTTCGTCTGAGATCGAACTTTCTCCTCCCCTGTCTCTTTGCCTCCTTGGTTATGACATCCTGCGCATCAGAGCTTTCCACCCGGGGATCTCAGGTGTATATGGTCTCGGCCGTTCAAATCCAGAGGGTCGAGTCGGAGTGTCAATTCCTTGGAAGCGTTACGGGGTCCTCCTTTTTGTGGGGGCGGTGCTGTCTCTCTTATGTGGGGTGGCGGGATATAGCCTACTACAATGCTCTCAACGAATTGCTGGACAAGGCCGCGGAGATGGGTGCCACCCATGTCTTTGTCAACCTGGGAACCGGGGAAGACCTCAGGGGAGACGCCTATTGCTGCGCCTATTGTCAGGGACCTGACGGAAGACCGGATGTGGCTTATTGCCAACGGCCGGATGGAAGACCTGATATGGGGTATTGCGTGGATCTGCAGGGAAACCGGGTGGGAGAGGCCTGGTGCGAGGGCGCTGAAGGGAGAGATCAGACGGAATGCGAGAAAAACGGGGGGAAATGGATCCCTGCAATAGACAAAAAAAAGTGCAAGAAAGAGGGCTATCTGTGGTTGCCCAAGGCTGAAAATCCACGTGATTGCAGGGCCAAAGGCGGGATATGGGTCCCTGTTGCAAGAGATCAGGCTGCATGCGAAGACAAAGGGGGCATATGGATCATCAACACGGATGTCGTTCAGCCCCTGCCTGAAGAAAAAGACAAATAAGCCCTGTAACCGTTCACGGCTGATTTTTGGTCTAATTTGGGATTGTCCGCCTCACGTAACAGCTCAATAACCCGGGGCAGGAGGGTTTTTCTGACGCGACTGCCGGGAGGGTGCCGTCTCTTCTTCGCTCGCTTCGCTCGACTCAGACCCCACCCTTCGGATGGGTCCCCGGCTCGGATGTTTTTGCCCTGGATGTCAGTCTGTGCGGCCTGCCTCATATGCGACCTCTACCTTCTCTTGTGATTTCGGGCTCAGAGTCAGCAAGGCAGACGGAAGCACTACACCGGTTTTTGTGGTGCCTGAATCCGTGATGTTGTTTAAGGGAATAGGGGTGGTATAGAGTGTTTTTATATCGTCGAGGACGGTCCGGGGGCCGGTCACTTCCACCTCCGGGGGAGTGATGCGGGCCCGGACCAGAATCAGGCCTGCCGGAAGTTTTCCCACCCAATCGGCCTGCACAGGGAGCACCTTCCGGATGCGTTCATCAAGAGTTACATCCACCACCATTGGTCTGATCTCCTTGAGGGAGAGGCCGGGAGGTATGGAAAGATGGTCCTCGGTAATGGCATAGTCATTGGTTCCGGCAACGGCCTTGCCGAGATCCAACCGGACGCGTATTTGCTCCGGCCGGATGGATCTCAGAAGGGCCCCGGATCCGGTTACGTAGACGCGGACTGAGGTGACCGACGAGCTTAGCAACTCCAGCTTGGGAGAAAGGTTGGCGTACTCGATGGGAATGTCAAAGCTCTTGATGGCGTCAAATCCCCTGCTGATGCTGAACCAGACAAGGAAAACGATAAGGAGGGAGCTCACAGCTGCGGCACTCAGTTCGATCCTCCGCTTTTTGAGGTAGCCCGCCTGGTCCTCGCGAATGCCCAGATGCCTCCTGAGAACCAGCTTGAAATCCTTTTCCGTGTGAATGGTACGCAGCTCCGAACCTTTGGCTATGGTGACCGTACCTCTTTCCTCAGAGACTACAATGATCAGCGCATCCGTCAACTCCGCCAATCCTGCTGCGGCCCTGTGCCGTGTACCATACACCAGGGGCAAATCCCGTCGCTGAGAAAGGGGAAGAATGGCCGATACCTCGGCGACCCTGTCGCCTCGAACGATGGCGGCCCCGTCGTGAACCGGATTATTGGGCCAGAAGATGCTTTTAATCATTTGGGTGGAGATGTGCCCGTCCCAGGGAATGCCTTTTTGAACCACTTCTTCCATGTCCTTCCTCCCCGGAAGCACGATGAGGGCCCCGATGCGTTGCTGTGCCAGGGCATAGACGCTCTTGCTGATGATCTCCACCGGGGT
Source organism: Deltaproteobacteria bacterium (assembly GCA_021159525.1). GTDB lineage: Bacteria > Desulfobacterota > DSM-4660 > Desulfatiglandales > Desulfatiglandaceae > AUK324. The sequence goes on from JAGHEC010000322.1 coordinate 4,661, forward strand.
CCGGGTATGTTTGTGCGGGAGGCCCCATAGGATGCTCCAGATGTTCCTGGCCCGGAAAACAGACCGAATCTCATTTCTGAAGACCACAATGACGATGATGGCTGCGACTGCAGTAATCCCCTCCATCATCCAGCTTGTCAGGATGAGACCCATGGACACCGCCATGCGCTGCATGAGCCAGAGAAAGGCAATACCGATCAGGACCCTGAAGGTATCGGTTCCCCGGAAAAGGGCGTAGAGACGAAACAGGATATAGCCGTTAAAGGTGATATCCAGGATGTCCTGCCATCGAATGCTGGAGACAAATGTCAGGAATTTGTGCAAGGGGGATTACTCCGTTACGCTGAAGCGCAGGGTCTTGAAAACCTTTCCATTGGCATTTGTGATATCCACCCGCCACGGCCCTGCATCTGAACTCTGAAGGCGGATCTGGCTGAAGCTGGCCCATTTGGGCGGTTTGAGCGTCAATTTGAAGCTCGCGCGAGGTTGGTCCCTTTTGTACCAGTTGTGGTAAATCTCGGTCTTTTCAGGGACCGGATCAAAGGCCGTGAAGCACACAGCCTGTCCCAGGGCCGCAGGAAAGATGATGGTTTGATTGTGAGGTTCGAATTCTTTGATTCCCTCGCACATAAGGGCCCTTGCGAGCATCAAGGAGGCGGGCTTTTCAGGGGGCGGCAGGGCCTTGCCGCCTTCCTGGGCCAGGGCGACCTGGAACAGCGCCACAAGGATGGCGGCCATGGAAGATATGATGGACTTGAAGATCTGCCCCGGTTTCATGGCTCCATGACCCACTTGAAGGAATAAAAATCTGTCTGTATGGCCTGCCCGGAAAAATGCCGGGAAAGAAAGGCCCGCGGATCAGACCCCTAACAAACCTGCGGCGTTCGATCCATTGATTTGGTCGATTTGATCGAGGGTAAGGCCTGCCGAGGCCATCTCCTGGAAGTAGCGGCCGGGTCGGATAAGGGGATAATCGCTTCCGAACAGGATCTTGTCAAACCCGATGATTTGCCCCGCAATTCGGTAGATGTCGGGGATGTACAGAAAGGGCGACGCGGCCGTGTCAAACCACACATTGTGCAGGGTTTCCCGCACCTCCTTTTTCATCAGGCCGTAAAACAAGAGGCCGCCTCCCCAGTGGGCCAGCACAATGCGGTTGGCAGGGTATGTTTTGACGAAATTATATATCTGTTTCAGGGTGTTGGGCGTTTTTCCCGGATATATGTGCCCTACCGGTTCATTGGTGTGGAGGAGGAATGGCACATGTCGCCGGGCGCAGAGATCCATGGTCTCTTTAAGGGCCTGGACTACCTTGCCGGTAAGGCCCGAGCCGTACACTGCCAGCTCCCCAACGCCGGAAAGCCCCTGGTCAAGGCAGCGTTCTGCCTCTCCTGCAGCCCCGGGTGACAGGGGTGAGAAAGCGCAAAAACCAGTCAGGCGATCCGGGTATCGCTGGATTGATTCCAGGATATAATCGTTGTGCCTAACGTACAACTCCCGCTTTTCCCAAGGAAATCCAAATGCCACCGACCTGTGGACCCCGGCATCGTCCATAGCCTGGACGAGGTCTTCCGCGCTGGCAAGCCTGGCATGGGGGGACCTGTAGATAGCCTTGAATGCCGGGTCCTCATGCACCAGCCGATCCCTTTGCTCCCGGAATGAGGGGGGAAAAAGGTGTGTGTGAAAATCAATGATCATTGGAAGACCGTGGCCACGGATTTCTCAAGGGTTTCAGGCTGAAAGCCCACAATTCGATTACGAATCCGACCGTTTCGGTCGATCACAAACATGGTGGGTATGGCCATTTGCTCACTCGAAAAATAGTCCTGAATCACCTTTTGATTGAATCGGAGAAGCGGATAGTCTATCTGAGCCATCTTTTTGTAATAGACAAGATCGGAATCTTTGATCAACCGGGGGTCGTCCACGGAAATACCAAGGATGACCAGGCCCCTGTCCTTGTACTGCTCATGGAGCCGCGTCAGCAAGGGGATGGTCATCCGGCATGGGCCGCACCATGTGGCCCAGAAATCCAGGAGGACGACGCTCCCGCGGTACTGTTCCAGGGATATGATCTGACCGGAGATGTCGGGAAGAGAGAAATCAGGCGCCAGAGGGCCTGCTTCAACTGGTTTCTCACATCCTGCAGACAGCAGCAGTAAGGCAAACAACATGGACAGGCCGATTCCCAGGGTACGGTTCTTTTTCATAACGTCTTCTCCTCCTGCCGCAAATAACCCCCTTTACATGCATTGTATCTAAGAGACACAAAAAAGTCAAAAAGTTACGCCTCTTCATATTGAAATCATGAGTGTACAGGGTCTTGCACCCGTCAGACGCGAAGACCTCTCCCCGCGATAACGAGCGGAGAGAGGCCTTCCTGGAAAGAGGAATCGGGCTCGCGGCGGTCTTGCATTGGGAAAAACGAACCAGGAGCGGTGTTAGACGCATGCCATTGGGGGTTAGACTCTTTATGTGTGACTTCTCTGCAACAGGCGAAAAAATTAAGATTGGGGGACCTTCCCCCGTTATACCCGCGCGGGGGGTCACTGCCTCCCCTCCAAGACGGGACAAAAACCGGTTACAGCTCTTGGGAACGGCAGGTGAGCGTTTAAATTCGTTCTGATCCA
>JAGHEC010000117.1 GCA_021159525.1 Deltaproteobacteria bacterium
GATGCAATAGTTGTCCCAGTCGTTGATGACATACGCCAGGGCCTCTTTTTTGACGCCCTTTCCAACATCGTCGATCTCGAGGTCCACCTCTTGGGTCATGGGAACGCGCTTGATACAAACGATAATGTTCATAAGACACCTCCTCATGTTCAACAGATAGTTCTTGAGTAACAGCTCAATAATCAAACAATTCCTAAATCGCCCAGTTCACCCCTCCAATGTGGATACCACCAGCCTCATGAGGTCCACAACACGCATCGTATCCTCCCATCCCCCGGTCTTGATAGCGTCTTCAAAGTGTATGTAGCAAAAGGGGCAGGCTGTCACAATCGCATCGGCCCCGGCCTCCCTGGCCATCTCTACCCTTTTGGCGGCCATCCGCATCTCCTCCTGCTCGATCTCGTGCCACAGGATGACATCCCCGCCGCCGCAGCAAAAGCTCCGGTCCCTGGAGCGCTTCATCTCCACCAGATTGAGACCCGGAATGGCCTGCAAAAGTCTCCTGGGTGCTTCGTATACCCCATTGTGACGTCCCAAGTAGCATGGGTCATGGTAGGTGTATATATCCTTTCCTTCCAGGGCCTTCGACGGCTTCAACTTCCCCTCTTCCAAAAGGGATGCAAAAAACTGGGTGTAGTGCATCACCTCAAAGGCGCCCGGATAGTCGTTCTTGAGGGTGTTGAAGGCGTGGGGATCCGTTGTCACGATCCTGTTAAACCGTATCTCATTCAAGACCTCCATGTTCTCTTCCATAAGGAGCTGAAAGAGGCCTTCCTCCCCCATGCGGCGGACCTGGTGCCCGGAGTCCTTTTCCAGGGGACCCAGGATCCCGAAATCCACGCCCGCGGCATTGAATGCACGCACCATGTCGCAGGCAATGGACTGACCGGCAGGATCATAGGAGCCGTACCCGTCCACAAAGAAGAGCACATCCACCGTGTCGCCTTGATTCAGTCTTTTTACTGGAATATCCCCGCAGTCCCGGACCCACTCGGCCCGTTTGGCGGCAGGCTTGCCAAAGGGGTTTCCTGTCTTTTCAACGTGCATCAGGACCTGATTGAAGGTGTTGGGATTCTGGGAGGTTTCGACCAGGTGACGCCTCATGTCGATAATCTTGTCGATGTACTCGATAAATACCGGACATTCCGCCTCGCACGCCCCACAGGTGGTGCAGGACCAGATCTCGTCGTAGGAAACAATATCCCCCACCAGGGCCGGCCTGTCTTGCTCTGCGTCTTGGGCCTGTATTTTGCCGAACAGCGGGACCCTGTCAAAACAATAATCCCTCAGCTTCATCGTCAGGAGCTTGGGCGACAGAGGCCTCCCCGTGGCGTCGGCCGGACAGTTGTCGGAGCAGCGGCCGCATTCGGTACAGGTATAGAAGTCTAAGATATGTTTCCAGGTAAAATCCTCTATCTTTTCCACCCCCAGGCTGTCCAGATCGTCAATGTCGGCCACATCCCACCGGGCGGGCTTGATTTTTCCGGTGGAAAGCCTCTTGAAAAACACATTGGGGAGGGCGGTGATGATGTGAAAGTGCTTTCCCAGGGGAAGGAAATTAAGAAAGAAGAAGAAGGTCAAGATATGGAGCCAGTAGCTCGTCCCATAAAGGCCCGAAATGGTCTGAGGACTCGACCCTGAAAGGACCACGGTCGCCAACTGAGACGCAGGGAGCCACCCTTTTCCCGACGATGGATTCATCAGAAGGCCTGTCCCCTCATAGACCATATCGGTAATCATGAGAAAAGATATGAGTCCGAGGACCAGATACGCCTCCCAGTGATGGCTGCCCCCGTACCGTTCGGGCCGCACCATGGCCCGTCGCAGGATGCCCCATATGCACGCCGATAAGACGATCAGCTCAAAGAAGTCCTTCAGAGTATTGTAAAACGGCCCGAATCCTGTTTCCATCAGAGGGTTGAGAACAGGGATACCGAGCCCCTGGGTCACCAGATCAATGGAGCGCAAGCCCAGGACCACAAATCCCCAGAATATCATCAGGTGAATCACCCCGGCCCACAGGTAGCGGGGCTGCCGCTTCTGGATAATCCCGTACAACAGGAGACCGGCAACCCTTTTTCCTATTTGCGAAAAGCGGGGGTCCGGAGCCGCACGCCGGATCAGGATCGATCTTTTATAAAGGATATAGGCAAAAACGGAGACCCCGGCGATGAGAATGATCCAGGCAACAACCCAGCCGGGAACACCAAGATAGAGGGCATGGGCAGGATGGTTTATAGACATGGTTGGTTGCTCCTTATCTAAGTGGTGGCTGCATCCTCTCTCAGGATGCCCCTGGTAAAGATTTCACAAAAGATATCGGCCAAGCCTTCCAGATCGACCGGCCCACCCTTTCGATACCAGGTGATGGTATAATGAACCATTCCCAGAAAGGCAAATATGGCAACGCTGCGGGGGATTTCCTTTGTAGTCCGGTTTCGTTTCAACTCCCCGAAGAGATCCTTGAAGATGCACACATACTCCCGCTCTTTTTCCACCAGGATGCGACGGTGCTCAGGCGCCAATGACTGCTGCTCATTGACCAGAAGGTTAAGGCGCTCCGGGTCCCCGGCGTAATAACGGGTGTAAAAGTGAAGGACGTTCATCAGCTTATCGCGGGGTAAGAGATCTGTGGCACATATCTGTTTCAGGGTAATCAGTGCTTGGTCCATCGCATCGTTCATTATTTCAAAAAGGATCTCTTCCTTGCCCCTGAAATAGTGGTACAGGGACGACTGGTTCATGCCGACCTCGCGGGCGATCTCGCGCATGGATGTGGAATGATATCCTTTGGATGCAAAAAGGGGCGCCACGACAGCCTGAATTTCTTTGACTTTCTCCTGGCTTTTAGTGCCCGGCATAATGAATCTCTCCAAGTCCCCAACGAACGTTCGATTGATAAATGAAAAATACCATTCAATTTACGGCCTGTCAACCATTATGACAGCCCTGCTTTTTGGAGTTCAGATGTTTTTTATAAACTCCCGCGCGCCTGAGGCCATGCTCACGCTCCCTTGAACTGCCCCTTTCGCTTCTCCATATAGGCCGCCACCGCCTCCATAAGGTCCTGAGACGGAACAATCATACTGGAGCGGGCGGCATTGTATTCCAGGGACTCTTCCAGGCTGGCCTCCTCGTCGAAACAAAGAACATCTTTGGCGCCCTGCACCGCTAAGGGCGGGTTTTCCGCGATCTCCCTGGCCATCTCTTTCCCCCTGCTTTCAAGGTGTTCCCTGTCGGGAAACACATCATTGACCAGATGGATGCCCCGGGCGCGCATTGCGTCGAACCTGTGCCCCCGAAAGGCAATCTCCCGGGCATGGCCCTTTCCGACCACCCCGGGCAGGCGCTGCAGACCCCCGACGTCGGTGATAAAGCCCAGCCTGGCCTCTGGCAGGGCAAACACGCTGTCCTGCGTGCACAGGCGTATGTCACAGCACAGGACCAGCTCCAGCCCGGCCCCCAGGCAGTGGCTGTGGATCAGGGCAATGGTGGGCACGCGCAACCGTTCCAAGCGGGTATGGATATTCTGAATCATCCTGATGTGTTTGAAAAACCAGACCTTTTGCGCTGCATCCGGGGCCTGCCCCATAATGGAAAAGAGCTCGTTTTCCGGGCTGAGATCAAGGCCGGCGCAAAAGGACGGTCCCGCGCCCTTGAGAATGACGACCCGGACCTCTTTGTCTTCCTCCGCCTCTTTTATGGCCCTGTCCAGGGCATTCCAGACCACGGGATTCAAGGCGTTCCGCTTTTCCGGCCTGTTGAGTGTGATCCATCCGATGTGATCTTCCCGATGATAGACGACCGGATTTTCTTGGGTTGGCCGCATGTAATCCTCCTCCTTTTATTTTAATCCGCAAATTTTGCATATTACTCTGATTAGGGCGTCTGAACTAAAACCAGTTCGGGCACGGCCGAGGTTTAATTAGAGCACTTTTGACGTAACAGCTCAATAAATATCGGCAGGAGGGTTTTTCTGGCGCGACTGCCCGGAGGCCCGGAGCACAAGAAAAATTCTTCTGCCCCGGCACCAGGTTCACAGTTATCCCCCTAATTATTGAGGTGATACGCATGGCGAGTGCATTTTTTAGCCCGGGGGATATCCCCCGCGGTCAACTTTTAATTCTCGTTAGTTGAATCTTGACCTGGTTTTGTGGATTAGGGCAGACCCATTCCATGACATCAGGGTCTCCCATCGGAAAAGTACCGCCAAATTGCAACATGGCGACCCAGTTGAAAATGTTATGGTAAAAATAACCGCAGAAATCTCCGCATTTGTGGATACTTAACTCAAATTCATCTCCCTTTTGCATGCCGATGGTGCAATCGCCTGCCTTATCGATTACCTTGGCAACTACCTTGTTGCCGATTTGTGGAAACGTGGTGGTCATATTAAACTCCTTTCTGTTCATGCACTCGCCAAAAAAAAGCAAACTATGTGACACGGATCGTTCTGAACTGGTTTTGATAGAACATTAAACGCCCTATTGTCCGATGATTACGCCCTGTAGCAAGCATACAAGGCGGCAATCCTGTTTGTCAAGGCAGACGAGGGGATACAGCAATTCCTATTTTGAGCGTGCAAGCGGAGTTGATGGGCAATTTGCGGCCTGAGGTGGGGGATTTTATCTTCGATGTTGGCAAAATGGGAATTGGTATCATATAGTTGCGCTACTATTTGTTTAAGGGGTGTAGCTCGGGTCTAATTCATTGTAACCGTTCACGGAGTCTTGAGATCTCCCTGATACACTGGTA
>JAGHEC010000355.1 GCA_021159525.1 Deltaproteobacteria bacterium
CAGATAAGTCACTCAAGAGACCAGCCCGGAGGCCCGGAGCGGAAGAAAAATTCTTCTGCCCCGGCGCCAGGTTCGCAGTTATCCCCATAATTATTGAGGTGATACGTTCATTTGGAAGTCTTTGGCTTATTGTCCGAGAAGACTTTTTGTTCAATCTCCCCGATCTTTTCTTCCAGGCGGGCGATATCCTCCCTGGTCGCCACATCCATTTTTTCGAGCGCCTTGCCCACCAGCGTTTCCACCTTTGCATCCAGGTCTTTTCTGGCCCGGTCGGACTTCCTGACTAACTCCTCCACCAGCTCTTTCCCCTCTTTTTCAGACATCCCGCTTTTTTCTGTCAGCTCCTTGGCCAGTTCCTCGATCTTGTCTCCGGTCATGGCTGCCAGCCCCGCCCCCATCAACATGGTCTTCTTGATGATATCAAACATGTTCCTCCTCCTTTCTTTTGACCCAGCTTGATCATTTGATTGCTTGAGTCGTAAAACGGTTAACATTATCTCAATCTCATAACATAATCACCTTCGGCTTTTCGGTAATTTAAATTACCAGGAATAGGAAAGCGTAATGGATCCGAATGACTGATCATCTTCCTGTCCTTTGAACTCCTTTGTCCTTATGACGCGGGCGAAGGAAAGTCTGAAGCGGTGGATGATCATGCTTATGCCTATGGCAATATCGGACACAAAATATTTCTTGTCAACGCTATGGCTGTGGGCGAACGTATTCCCGTCCAGAAAAATGTCGCGCAGGACGGCGCGGCCATCTACCGATGCAAAAAGGTTGAGGCAGAACCCATGATTTCCCGAGACGTCGGGGTCCTGAGCATCCACGGGCGCGTTGGCATCCCCTGCCGGCCGGATAAGGGATGTTCCAAAATCCATGGGGATGTTCCAGCCTAAACGGGCTTCGATGCCGGCATTTGCACAGGTATAGACATTGCCCAGGGCGCCTCCAAGGTGAGTTATGGCATCGAAACCGAAGCCCCCGACGGCCCCGACCCTCAAGATACGCCATCTGCGTTCGTATACCACATCCAGACACGGTTCGTTCTTGATCTGATTGTCCCAGCCGTTGGGGCGTTGATAGCCCCCCAGCCTATGCACGAATTTCTGGGTCTGTTCGGCAAAAGAGGCAGGGCCCACCATGCCTAACTGGATCTCCATAGAGTCCAGGCGATGGGCGTTTTTGCTGTAAAAGCCAATGCCGAAGTAGGCCCATCCTGCATATGGCCGCTCATCTTCAACCAGGTCCTTACGGGATATGTCCCTCGGAGTGTATATGTTCTGGCCCATGGAAAGGCCAATGTTGCGCTGGAGCCCCGGTTCGTTGATAAAAGGCAGTCTGCGTATGAGAGGCAGGCTCCACTCAGGCAGCTTGCCGCTTTCCGCATAGCCGCTCAGGTCGGGTGAAATCCAGGACAGCTTTGTGCCGTTGGTATAGTACCGGTCCGTGGCTGCAAAGAGATCGTTCTCAAAGTAAAAGGTGAATGACCCTAAGTTCTCTGTTCCCCAGGCCTGGTTTGCTCCCGGGACCACGGCAAAGCCAAGAAACAAGATCAATGCTATATGTTTTGTGGTGTTCATTTCTTTCTTGCGGCGCCACGAGTCAGTCCCGCTTTGCCCGTCCTGAAATACTGCTGGAGAATCCCGGTAACCGTTCCCGGCTGATTTTTGCTCAAATTCGGGATTGTCCGCCTCACGTAACAGCTCAATAACCCGGGGCAGGAGGGTTTTTCTGACGCGACTGCCCGGAGGCCCGGAGCACAAGAAAAATCTTCCTGCCCCGGTGGTACGGTCGCTGTTATCCCCCCCAATTATTGAGCTGATGCGATTTTCTCATATCAGTGTATCAGGGAGATCTCAAGACCCCGTGAACGGTTACGAATCCCGGAATCATTGAACGGTGCATTTGGAGCACTTTTCAAATTGTCTCTCAGTGACGAAACGTGGCTTAGGCGTCGAGATTATCTTCGCATTAAATGACCTGCCTTTTTCCACAAACCCAATCCGGATACCCATGATCTCCATTTCTCGAGTTCCGGCGATATATGACAGTCAAAATCGAGATTTCCGGGCCGTATGCGAGGAACGTAACGGGGCCGGGTTATTGTCGGTTTTGCCGTTGCTTCCGTTCCATGCTCCATCTCCTGTTTTGCGGCGATAATCATGAAGTGCAAGCGGTTTATGATGTTCACCTCGCTTGCCCCCGCGTCCATATCCAAAGAGAGCAGATTCAGATGAGGAAACATCTCTTTCAATTTCCTCTCGAGGCCCCTTCCGGTAATATGATTGGCAATACAGCCGAACGGCTGAAGGCAGACAATATTTCCGGTCCCTTCATTGAGGATGCCGATCATTTCAGCGGTCAGGAGCCATCCTTCCCCGAACTGGTTGGCCAGGCTTACCACCTCGCTCGTGGCTTCGGCTAAATCCTTAAGGTCAAATGGCTTTCGGTAAAAACGAAACCCTTGCATGATCCTGTCAATCCGGGAAAGGTGATACCTCACATAAATATCCATCAGTTTGTGCTGAAGTTTGTCGACAATAGAACGCTTGAAAAATGCCTTTTGATCAAAATTTTCATTAACAAACCTTTGGGTGAAAAAGCTCTGCAGACCGGGGAGCACCACCTCCACCCCCTGCAGAGAGAGCCACTCAATGATATTTGCATTGGCAAAAAAATTGTATTTGACAAAAATCTCGCCCACCACACCGATTTTAGGGACAGCCCGATCCACGATCTCTATCCCGTTGAAGTCCTGCACTGCCTTTTCCAAAACCCTGAGGAGATAATGATAATCCGCCTTTTCAACGCCGGTTGCCATTTCCGAGAGATATTTGCTATGCAGTGCCTTTGAAGTACCAGGAATTTTCTCCCTTGGCAGTGTGGCCAAATACATTTTGGCAAGCGCATCAGTGAAAATGACGCCCAGACCCATTCTCTTGTCCAGCTCTTTCTCGTCGATTACAAATCCCGGCTGCGGGTTTATCTCTTCAGTGGAAAGGGCTATCACGGGGACATTATCCAGGCCGGCAGAGACCAGCCCTTTCCTGATGAGGGAAACATAAGCAGAGGCACGGCATTGCCCGCCGGTCTGCGTCATGATGACGGCTGTATCTTCCGGATCGTATATGCCGCATTGAAATGCCTTGATAATGTCCCCTGCAACAAGAACCGCGGGATAACACATATCATTATTGATATTCTTGAGACCAAATTCCACTGAAGACCTGTCTTGAGGAGGGAGCACATCCACCCGGTACCCCATGGGTCTGAATACCGCCGGAACCAGAGGAGAGTAAAAAGGGGAAAAATAGGGGGCTATGAGGGTCTTCTTCCTGTCTTCCGGCAGGAATACGCGGGTTACTCTCTTTTCCTTACTTTTTATCCGATGGCACGCGCCGCTGTTTTCCTTTACTGCTTCCAACATGGAACGTAACCTGATCCTGACCGCTCCCAGATTGCTTATCTCGTCCATTTTGAGAAGCGTATATACCTTTCCTGAATCCGCAATGATTTCCCGCACCTCATCTGCCGCCACTGCATCGGGTCCGCAGCCGAAGGATGTAAGCTGCACAAGTTGGGCGTGAGGATTGTGGCAAACCCACCTGGCCGCGGCATAGAGTCTGTTTGTATATGTCCACTGTGTAAGGACATTCACATCGGATATTGAGCAGTCTTGATCTAACGGAACGGCATTTTCGCTGATAACATCAACGCCAAGACCGGCCAAGAGCTCGGAGACGTCGTGGTTTATGAGCGGGTCGATATGATAAGGCCTGCCGGCCAGCACAACGATCATCCGTCTTTCGTTTTCCGCCCTGGATATCAGGGCGCGGGCCCTGTCCGTCAGTTTTTTCCTGAATTCTTTTTGAGCGGCCAGCCCTTCTTTCACCGCCCTTGAGACCGTCTTGCAATCCACCCCGAATTTTTTTAAAAAGAGGTGAAGCTGTTTTTTTAACAACGCCTCATCACGAAAACTGACCGCAGGATTGTCAAACGGTATTCCGTATTTTCCCTCGGGGTCGATTGCGCTCTTCAGCAGATCCGGATATCCCGTGACAACAGGACAGTTAAAACTGTTCAATTCACCTGCAAATTCTTTTTTTTCGTGAACCACGGTCGGGTAAAATATCCTGTCCACCCTCCGGTCTATGAGATCGAAAATATGTCCGTGGGCGAGCTTGGCAGGGAAGCAGATGTTTTCCGACATCACCGTTGCTGACCCCCTTTCAAAGAGTTTGAGGTCGGACGGGGAGGAAAGAACAACCCTGAAGCCGCATTCGACCAAAAAGGCGGCCCAGAAGGGAAAATCCTCATACATGTTCAGGCAGCGGGGGATACCGAAGGTGAGTATCGGATCGCCTTTCGGGTCTGTCTCACGGTCAAACAGAAGGGTTGCCTGTTCGGCAATCAGATTAATCCCCCTGTATTCCGCCCTGGAATTATTGCTGAAATGACGCTCGCACCTATTACCCGTGAAAAACCGGTTTCCATTGGCAAAGGTAAGCGTTACAACCGGGCACCTGTTCTCGCAGCCGTTGCAATGTAACTCCTTTCTGGTAAATTCCACGCTCAATTCCGGGTCTTCAATGGCATGAAATCCGGTTGATTCAGCCGGTCTAACCAAATGGTTTCCAAGGGCCGTCAATGCCGCACCATAGGCCCCCATCAGCTCCGGAATATCGGGGCGGATAACCTCCTTTTCCAGCAGAAGCTCAAAGGCACGCAACACCGCCGGGTTGCGGAAGGTCCCCCCCTGTGCAATGATCCTGTTTCCCAAGACTTGCGTATCCCTTAGTTTCAGGACTTTATAGAGCGCATTTTTTATGACCGAATAGGCCAGCCCTGCCGAGATGTCCGGGATGCCCGCTCCTTCGCGAAGGGCCTGCTTGACCTTGGAGTTCATAAACACGGTGCACCTGGTTCCCAGATCAAAGGGAGCGGTGCTGTCACAGGCAATTTCAGCAAAATCCTCAATCCCGTAATCTAAGGAACGGGCAAAGGTCTCGATAAATGAGCCGCATCCGGATGAACAGGCCTCATTGACCTGGATGTCCGACAGGTAATGGTCGCGGATAGAGATCGCTTTCATATCCTGTCCCCCGATATCCAGAATAAATGAGACATCGCTGTCAAAGCATTTCCCTGCCCGGTAGTGTGCCATGGTCTCGACCAGGCCATCATTAATGCCAAAGGCCGCCCTGACCAGATCCTCCCCGTACCCGGTTGCGGCCGCCCGGATAATGCGCGGCCGGAAGCCTGCCTCTTGGAATTTTTGCCTGAATGCGGACAAGCCGTCCTTTACCGCGCCGATAGGATCGCCGTTATTGGCCACGTAATGACCCAGGACAAAACTTTCTCTGCCATCGACAAGCACGAGTTTTGTGGTTGTGGAACCTGAATCTATTCCAAGGAAAAGATCTTTCCCCTTTACTTCGTCTAAATGGACCCTGGATACCCGATCCCTTGAGTGTTTTTCCTGCCACGACTCGAAATCCTTCCTGCCCTTAAACAGAGGCGGAAGTCGCTTGGTTCCCCCGTTCACTTTCTGAGGTCCCCCGGCCTTTGCCCTGGTAAGGATATCCCTGATCTTGGCCCGGTACGGTTCCCCATCGCGGATCAAGACCGCTCCCAGGGCAGGGATGAGTTCAGGGCGATCGGGGACAATCAGGTCATCAGGGTTGTTTATGCCGAGGACTTTTATAAGGGCCTGGCGGAGTTCGGGATAAAATGTTAAAGGCCCCCCGCCTATCATGATCTTTTTGTCAATTTCACGGCCTCGTGACAGGCTGCTCACGACCTGAAGGGCCACCGAGTGAAACACGGAAGCGGCAATATCTTCCTTTGATACGTCCTGACTCAGCAGGGCCTGAATGTCGGTTTTGGCAAAGACCCCGCACCGGGAGGCAATGGGATAGATGGAACGGGCCTTTTCTGCAAGGGTGTTAAATTCAGAGACCGGAACATCCAAAAGCGCGGCCATTTGATCAATAAATGCCCCGGTACCTCCCGCACAACTGCCGTTCATCCTGATATCGGGACGAAAATGATCATCAAAGAATATGATTTTTGAGTCTTCACCACCTATCTCTATGAATGTCCTGACTTGAGGATAGCCTCTCCTTATCAGGTGAGCGGATGCCACCACCTCCTGGACAAAGGGAAGCCCGAAGGTTTCAGCTGTTCCCATTCCCGCTGACCCGGTAACCGTTAAATCAAGCTCAATATCCCCAAGCTCACTAAAGGCCTCCTCAAAAATCTGTCTCGTTGTTTCTTCGGGTTTTGCCTGATGACGCCGGTAGCGTGTGAACACCGTGTTACCGGTATCATCCAATATGACAACCTTGGCCGTTGTGGAGCCGATATCAATACCTGTTAGATAGGTTTTTCCCATTCTTGTGATCCTTGTCCGTGTTTCTCAGATAATCCCTCATCGAGCAAAACGTATCCACCGCACATACAACAAAGGATTCAGGGTACCGGGGGGGTATGAGAGTTAAAGGCCACATATGCTTTTTGATGATATCGACCTCTTTCTCCGTTAGTTTTGTTACCTGTCGGGCATTCCTGAGTGCGATATTATGATGTCTGAAGCCGTGCAGTCGCGGCCCTTCATGAAGCCAGTCGTAAAAGAAAAGATCATGGAGCAAGGCGCCCCTGACTATGGCCCTGCAATCCAGGGAGAGCCGCTTGCCCCAGTGGAAGCTTATCTCGGCCACTTCTTTGACATGGTCGAGCCGGGTTTTGCCGCGATGGTGCGGATACTGCGATAGCGCAGCCACCTTGGGGTTTTCAAGCAACGGCGCCGCTATACTCATGAATTCCGTTTCCGTATTATGGACCGCGCCTATTTCAGCGTTTGACGCGAGCATCTTGATACTCCTTTTCAATCCGGCGCTGTTTTCTCCTGACAGCCATTGAGAAATCGATGGCCATAAGGAGAACCATAATTATTCCGAATGCCCCCTTGCCAAAGCAGGAAAGCCGGGTTGCCAGGCCCTGGTATGCCGGGAGCAGGAGATATTCAAACGCAAAGGCAAGCAGTATCCAGTAAATTGAAAACTTCAGACAAATATGCCCCCTGAACTGAAAACGCTGATCAGAATAATCCCACAACCGGACGTTGAAAAAATGCTGTGCATTCAAGCCGGAGATAAGTTCAATCCCGGTTGTTATTACAAAGTAACATAGGGCTTTCATAAAAATATTGTACTCGTGGAGAAATGAGACAGACACCATGAGCACCAGGGCGGCGGCTCCATAAAGGATGAGATAAGGACCTTTCAAGAGCCCGGGGTTTACAAAGCTTCGGTCACGAACGGAACGATAGACCACCTCAATAACCCAACCCAGTATGGAAAAAAAAGTGAAAGAGAAAAGCATATTCGAGACATCCGGGATCATAATGATGCGGCCGCCCCCCACTTGTTGGTCAAGAACTATTTTCTTCATAAAACGACACTAAATATTCCTCTTCTCTTGGCGATAAATTGAATCGCATTGCGGCTTTCTTAATAAGCATTGAAACATTACTTTTGTCATCTTCCAGCCGTTCCGAAGCTATCCATTTTACGGCCTGCCTGATCCTCTCACCCTTTGGTTTAATTGTTGCCATTGCTATCGTTCTCCTTTAATGAACTGCGGCCTGCTCCGGTATACTACCCCACTTAAATTTAACTGTTCTTTCTATACCCAAAGGATAAAGTCCCTGAGTTCTCAGTTTGCCACAGCTCTGCTCCCTGTACTGTTATTTGGCTGCTCCCTTTCTCTCAAAATAGCAGCCAGGCTTTCTGAGTAGTTGTTGAGATGATTGACCAGTAATGGATTCTCAATTATGGATTCAGCATCTTCATGGGTAGCATAGGGATGTGTCTTTTTAACCACGTTCCGCAGGCACTGGGGATTGTCAATAACCATACATGGCATTTGATGATTCTTGTTCCAGGGTTGGCCTGCCCTTATTTCCTTAAAAAACTCGGAATTCAATGCATCCCAGAGGTGGTCTCCGCGGTGATAGATATCCCGAATGTTATCCGCAGCAAAGTGGGCAAAGACACAGGGCTCAATGTCGCCGTTACTATTGATGTGAAAATAACCAGAATCTGTTCTCCCGCCTGCGAGGCATCCATTTACATAAGGGCCATCATTCCAGAAATCAGCGGCAAACAGGGGGTATTTGTTACGCATTTCTTTGACCCTGTCATGGAGAGTCACCCTCTGTTGCGGGGTCAGCATGAGACCCGTTTCCGGTCTAAGACCTATGGGTATATACTGGAAAAACCAACCAAATAGCGCTCCCTTTTCACCAAGAAATTTATAGTATTCTTCCTTAAGCAAAGTAGAATAATTATAGGAGGCCGGCACCGTGGAAAACCCAAAAATAACGCCTGCCTCTTTCAGGTTATCCATGGCCCGGCAAATCTTTTTAAATGTCCCACTGCCGCGGCGATAGTCAGTCTCTTTTTCAAAACCTTCACAGGATATTACAGGCGCGATGTTTCCCAGTTGTGATATTTTTTTGGCCAGTGTGGTGTCTATTAAAGTACCATTGGTGAACACCTGAAAATAGATATCATTGTGGCTGGCAAACAGATCCAGAAGATCCTTCCTGAAAAACGGCTCGCCGCCGGAGACGGTGACCATGTATATGCCCATTGTTTTTGCATCCTTCAGGATCTGGTCAATTGTCTCATAGGAGAGATTATCCTTTTGAGGGTAATTGCCGGCATAGCAGCCAAGGCAGTGTAAGTTACACCTCATACTTGGGGAAATAACAAAAAAGAAGGGCTGCGATGTGTGATATTTTCGGGCAAATTTCACCCTCTTTTCATGCCCTCTGAAAACCGCATTGAGAAAGAAATTGTTTATAAGTTTCCTCCGGCAAGCGGGACTTTTCCTGGAAATAATCTCAAGAAAGTTGATATAGGGATTATTATTTTCAAAGGCGCTTCGAACCGTGTCAATGGCTGGCCTGTATGCTTTGTCTTTATCGAGCCTCTCAGCAATATCGAGAAGTTTAAACCACGCCTTTTTAGACACTTTGCCCTGCTTTCGCAACAAGATGTTGCTTACCTGAGTGATTACTCCGGCTTGCATACGAACAACCGCAGCTTTTTTCCTTTCTGCCAGGCTTTCGACTATTCGTTTCCCGGTCATGGTTTTTCCTCCTTCTCTCTTGCATTCGTATTCGCAATCGCCATGCTTCGCGGCGCCCGGGGGCTGTCTATGGTCGGACGGCCCCTTTATGCGACATCAGGCCGTAAAACAGGATGGCCATCAGTTCATCGAGGTAATGTTCGATCTTTTCTTCGCTTTCCTGGACCAGCCAATTCAATTCAAATCCCCTCAGGGCATGACCAATGGCCCTGGCCGTCAAAAGGGGATAACTGAGATGGAATACGCCCTTTTTTACTCCGTCCTGCAAAATGGAATGAATGGTTTCCACCTCCTGCTGGAAGAGCTCATTGCGAATAGTCTCTGCACTGGGCAACAAATTTTCCATTCCTTCTCGATCCAGATTCAGGATATTGATGGCCTTGCGCATATAAAAAAACTTGGCCTTGACAAAGGCAGCCAATTTATCTCCCGGTAAGACCTTTTCCGCCACGGAAGATGATATATTTTTCACTATCTCATCTTTTTCTCTACGGAGAACTTCCAGGTAGACCCGATCTTTGCTCCCGAAATAGTTGTAGATGGTCGCTTTGGCGACCCTTGCCATACGCGCGATTTCGTCCATACTTGTCTTCCGGAGGCCATATCGCGCAAACATCCTTTTCGCTGTACCCATGATGGCCTCCAGCTTCTCCTGCTTCATAACCGCCTCCTGTTCAAGGTTTGCTATTTAGACCATATTCGTTTTTCAGTCTAAATTAGCGCAAAAAAAAACAATGTCAAGTTGTAACCGTTCACGGACGATTCATGATCCGTGTAATAGGTCAATAAATAGGGGCAGGAGGGTTTTTCTGACGCGATTGCCGGGAGGGCGCCGTCTCTTCTTCGCTCGCTTTGCTCGGACTCCCCACCCTTCGGGCGGGTCCCCGGTTTGTCCTCGCTTTGCTCGGACTCCCCATCCTTCGGATGGGTCCCCGGTTTCGTGACTTATCAGTGGGGGAAACCGCAGCTCGACGAATGCGGGAATGCCAAAGGGGCAAGCCTGCCCGCCATTGCCTTGTTACCCATGTTAGTTCCTTCTGCCATCGCAGATCCACGGGACGAAAGTCTTGGCAAGAACGCTCAATTGGCGTTGGCAGGCGGGTGTCCCCCGCAGATAAGTC
>JAGHEC010000088.1 GCA_021159525.1 Deltaproteobacteria bacterium
ACCTGTCCCAAGGTGACCCGCGTGCAGCAGATCATTCGGCATTATTCCAACAAGGGCCACGCCGCCATCATTGTGGGAGACCAGAACCACGCCGAGGTCATGGGGCTCATGGGTTACAGCAAGTCGCCGGCCCACGTGATACAGAACGAGGCCCAGGCAGCCGGCCTGCCGGATATGGAAAGTCCTTTTGTAGTGGCCCAGACCACTCAGAACGAAGAAAAATTCAACCAGATCATCAACGTCCTGAAAACAAGGTTTCCGGATCTGAAGGTATTCGACACCATCTGTAACGCCACCCATGAGCGGCAGCAGGAGGTGAGGACCTTTAAGGGCTGCGTCGATGCCGTGGTGGTGGTAGGAGGATATCACAGCGCCAATACCCAGCGGCTTGCGAGAATATCCGAGGAGGAATCGCTGCCCACTTTTCATGTGGAGACAGAACAAGACCTGGATAAAGATCGACTTTCCAAGATGGGCGTAGTGGGACTCACGGCGGGTGCATCCACGCCCCACTGGATGATCCGAAATGTCCTGCACGCCCTGGAAGGGATCCGCGATCAGAGGGAAACTCCGTTGCGGCGATTTTTCAAACGGGCCTTCCGCTTCATGGTGTTGAGCAATCTTCTGGTTGCATTAGGGGCGTTTTCACTGGCGTTCGCCGCGCCCATCATGGGAGGAACGCGTCCCGCCTTGCCCTTTCCCGTGCTCGCATTTCTCTATATCTTTGCCATGCATATCTTCAATCGCTTTCTGGACAAAGGGGCCAGCGCCTACAATGACCCTGACAGGGCCGCCTTTCTTAAGACGCACCGTTTGTTCCTCATCACCGCCGGTATCGGGGCGCTTGGCATGGCCCTGGCCCTCTCCTATATGGTCGGCACGGCCACGTTCCTGGTCCTGACCGGCCTGAGTACTCTGGGCATCGCCTACAGCCTTCCCATTGTGCCCAAACAGATCCGGAAAAAGTCCCGTTACACCAAGATCAAGGATGTCCCCGGGTCCAGAAGCCTGTCCGAGGGCCTTGCCTGGACCGCTGTGATCGGCCTCCTGCCGCTTTTGGGAGCGGATGCGACCTATGGATCCGGAGCCTTTATCACGGGGATGGTCATCTTTACGTGCAGTTATGCCCGGGCCATCTTTTTCAGCCTCCTCCAGGTCCAGGGAGATCTGATGGTAGGTACTGAAAGCCTGCCCATTACCTTGGGCGAGAGACGGACCCTGATTCTCCTCAAGACCATTTTTGTGATCACCGGAGTCGTGCTGCTCTTGGGCCCCGCCTTTGACATTGCAGGGACGCTCTGTTATCTCATGCTCATCCCCCTGTGCACCCTGTGGCTCTCTCTACTGGCCTATGAAAAGCAGTGGCTTTATCCGGGGATCGCCCTCGAGGCCATTGTAGAGGGCAACTTCCTCCTCGCCGGGCTCCTGGCCCTGTTCTGGCAGATTCGGCAATGAAATCGGTCAGTGTTGTTATCCCCACCTTTAACAGGGCCTTGAAGACGGCCCGGGCCGTGGCATCGGTCCTCTACCAGAGCTTTACGGATTATGAGATCATTGTAGTGAACGACGGATCCCGGGACGGGACAGAAGAGATTTTGCGACAGTTCGGTCGAAGAATTCGGTATATTGCCCTTCGGTCCAATCAGGGCGTATCTGCAGCCAGGAACCGGGGCGTAGCCGAATCACATGCGCCATGGATCGCATTTCTCGATTCAGACGACTACTGGCTGCCCCGGAAATTGGAGGCGCAGACGGCCTTTTTCAGGCGCCATCCCCAGGCCCTCATCTGTCAAACCCAGGAGATCTGGGTGAGAAACGGACGATACGTCAACCCCAAAAAAAGGCATCTCAAGCCCTCGGGAGACATCTTCGAGCCCTCGCTGCGTCTCTGCCTGGTCAGCCCCTCAGCAGTCATGCTCAGGCGGTCCCTCCTGGAAGCGGCAGGGCCTTTTGACGAAGACCTTCCTGTTTGCGAGGATTACGATCTCTGGCTCAGGATTGCCTGTCAGCATCCGGTCCATCTGATCCAGGACCGCCTCGTGGTAAAAGAGGGGGGTCATTCGGACCAATTGTCGCGACGATACAGGGGAATGGACCGATACCGGATACAGGCCATCCTCAAGGTTCTCCGGTCCGGAATCCTCACCCCCGGACAGATACAGACGGCCCTGAAAGAACTCTCGCGGAAATGCCGGATCTATGGGACCGGCTGCCTCAAGCGAGGAAGGCAGGAGGAAGGGGAGATCTATCTCAATATGGCACAGGCAGCGCAAGACCCGGGCCACAAGGCATGGCCATGATCTGGACCTCAGCCCTCGGTTTCTGCCAGGGAAGGCGCCGTCTCTTCTTCGCTCGCTTCGCTCGACCGGAGGCCCGGAGCACAAGAAAAATCTTCCTGCCCCGGTGGTACGGTCGCTGTTATCCCCCCAATTATTGAGCTGATGCGATTTTTCTGATATCAGTGTATCAGGGAGATCTCAAGACCCCGTGAACGGTTGCGGAAAAATCATCCTGCCCCGGCACTAGCTTCGCAGTTATCCCCCTAATTACTGAGCAGACCCATCTGATACAAGAAAGACAATCAGCATTAGGAATAAAGAGGCAAGGCAATGAATACGATCTCTGTAATTTTGGCTGCCGGCAGGGGAAGCCGTATGAAGGGCTATGCCGGCAACAAGACCCTGCTTCCCCTCATCCCCGAACAAGGCCCTTATGAAGGCAAGATGCCCATTTTATTCCACATCCTGGCCCATCTCCCTCCCGGTCCCAGGGCAATTGTGGTCCACCATGCAAAAGAGGATATCGTGGCCGCCACCAAGGGTCTTTCCCTTGTTTACGTGGACCAGCCGGAACTGAACGGCACCGGGGGGGCACTGCTGGCAGCCACAGAGTTTGTGAAAACACGGGCCGCTGATTCGATCCTCATCACCATGGGAGATGTTCCCTTTGTCAGGCCGGAGACCTACCTTTCCATGATCGAACGCCTCCAAGACCATGCTCTCGTGGTCCTCGGTTTCACACCCGAATCCCGACGACAATACGGGGTCCTGGAGACAGCCGACGACCAGGTGATCCGAATCATCGAATGGAAATACTGGAGCGCCTACCCTGAAGAGCGCAAGAGAGAACTTTGCATCTGCAATTCAGGGATCTATGCCATCAGAAGAGAGGCCCTGGTCCGTCATCTCCCCGTCCTTGCCTCAAGACCCCATGTGGTGCAAAAGGAGGTCCACGGCCGCCTGAAAAACATCCAGGAGTATTTCATCACAGACCTCGTGGAGACCATGCATGAGGAACGGCTGTCTGTCGGCTATATTATGGTAGAAGACGAGGAAGAGGTCATGGGCGTGGATGATCTCCAGGCCCTCCAAAGGGCCCAGAAACGATATCAGCGCTCAGCCGGCAGGCGTGAGGACGGCCCCTGTTCGGCTTGATCCGTGATGGACCGCCACCTGTTACGTTCCGGGAGACGAACTGACCGGCTCCACGGTAAACTCGCTCAGGTTGGCGGGGAGATTGTGAAATACGATCATAAAGGGGATGCTCGCGCCTGACGGGACATTGAAGTTCTGCCTTGCCATGCCGTCCTGGTTTTCCATGGCCTGGAGAATCTCCTCAAGGGGAAGGCCCTTGAGTTCCTCGTCCGTGAAGGTGTTCCCGGCATAGGCTGTCTGGCTTTTCACTACCTTTCCGTTGCGGTCCAGAATGTTGCCCTTGACCAGGATATGGCTCCTCGGGGTCGGGTACTGGCTCTGGACCTGCCCTCGAATCACAAATAACTTCGCACCCTTTTCAGGAACAACAAACGAACCGGCCACCGATCCAAACCTAAGGAGACGGATCCCGGGATCGGCCGGCCCTTTTTTTTCCGCAGACTTCAAAAAACTTAGGTAGGGCATCATCAGGGCCGGCTTCCAATAGACAAGGGCCGCGGCCCCGGCCATCAGGATCACGAGGAGGGCCAGCACAACAGCAGGCCACCTACGCCGGGGCCGGGAGGTTGTGGGCACTGTGTCGGCCCGGGCCGTCCTGTCGGCCGCCTCGACATCTCTCTCTTCTCTTTCCTCCCCGGGCTTGTACTTAGCTTTTCTGTCCTGCCTTGTCTCCCCTTTTTCCTCCAGATCGAGGAGCGTATCAAACAGGCCGTCCTCATAGAGCTCTTCCGGCTCTGACGCTTCAGATTCATCCCTGTCTGCACGGGCGCCTTTTTCATCGCCTGTGATAACAAGGCTGTCCGCAAACCCTTGTTCCGGCTTGGCGGGCGGCGGGAATGCCATGAAGACATACCCACAACGGGAACACCTGACCCTCGACCCGTCTTGCTTCAAGAGCGCTTCGTCCAGTTTGAATACGGTGCGGCACTTTTCACATTGGATGAGCATCGTTCCCTCCTCCGCAAACCCTGTTGCCGAAGCCATCCCACGGTACACGACTCAGACTCATTTTACTCCTTGAGCACACAGATTTCAGGCAAATTACGATATTCCTCGTTGCAGTCAAGACCATATCCTACCAGAAATCCCTCGGGCACATTAAATCCGCAGTAATCCACCGGCACATCGCGCACCCTCCGCTCGGGCTTGTCAATGAGGGCGCAGATCTTGAGGGAAGCGACCCCCCGTTTTATCAAGAGTTCTTTGACATAGGCCAGGGTCAGGCCGCTGTCCACGATGTCCTCTATGACGATCACGGGCCTGCCCTCGATAGGCAGTTCCAAATCCTTGGTGATCCGGACTGTGCCGCTGGACCGGGTCTCGGCCCCGTAACTGGTCGCCCGCATAAAATCAATCTGAACCGGGATGCGCATAGCCCTGACCAGATCGGCCATAAAGATGATGGAGCCCTTGAGGATACCCACCAGGACCGGCTCCGTACCCTCATAATCCTTGGAGATTTGGTCAGCGATTTCTTTGACGCGTTCTTGAATGGCTGTTGCGGGTATCAAGACCTCTCTTTTCAACGGCTTCACCTCTCCCATTTGATTCATCCTCCAGAAACGGCAATCTTTGCTTTTTCCTGTAAGCAAGGGCCTGACAGGTGGCGATCAGCGTGTCCTGCTCATCAGTCACCCTGATCTCATAGGAACCTGTCTTATTGGAACAATGCACCTCTCTTGACTCAGCCCGCAGTCTTTGGCCGGGCCGGGCCGGATGATGAAAGACCACATTGACGTCAAGGGCTACAGCGACCCTCCCGTGGGAGTTGCATGAGGCCTGAAATGCCTCATCCATAAGAGAAAAAATGGCCCCCCCATGCACCATGTCAAAAATATTGGCATCATCCCCTTTGGGAACCATCTCAACCACGGCACGGCCTGCTGAAAGGGCTACCAGCCTCAATCCCAGTTTCCTGGCATAGCCCTCCGAACTCATGCGACGCTCAATTGCGGAAACGACCTGCTGATCCATTGTCACCTCCATGGGTCCCGGGTCCCTGAACGGATTCCCGGCCCTCCCTGGTCCCATCCGGCGACGGCTTCAATCCCATAGGGCCGGCCGGTTCAGAAGCGGATGGCTCAAAAGGTAACAGCTCAATAAATGGGGGCAGAAGGGTTTTTCTGACGCGACTGCCGGGAGGGCGCCGTCTCTTCGTGACTTATCAGTGGGGGAAGCCGCGGCTCGACGAAGTCGAGAATGCCAAAGGGGCAAGCCTGCCCGCCATTGCCTTGTTACCCATGTTACTTCCTTCTGCCATCGCAGATCCACGGGACGAAAGTCTTGGCAAGAACGCTCAATTGGCCTTGGAAGGCGGGTGTCCCCCGCAGATAAGTCACTCAAGAGACCAGCCCGGAGGCCCGGAGCGGAAGAAAAATTCTTCTGCCCCCGGCACCAGGTTCGCAGTTATCCCCCTAATTATTGAGGTGATATGATTTTGGGTATTATATGCGAATTGAACCATTTCTTTCTCTGTGCTATATGTAATAAATTTCCTGCCCCTGCAGCGATCGAAAAACGGGCCTATATCTGCAAGCGGTTTATTGAGAAGCCATCAATTCAGTAAGGAGGGGATTTGAATGCCCAAACTGTGGCACGGGCCGAAATGGCCTGAAGGGGTACCGTATGAAGTGACCGGATATGAAAAGCCTCTTTTTTCTATCTTAGATGAGGCAGCCCGGGATTACCCGGACAGTACCTACACCATTTTCAATGATTTCAGGCGTACCTTTGGTCAAGTAAAGGATGCAGCAGATCGATTGGCTGCTTTTCTGGCGGCCCAGGGTATTCGGCCCAAAGACAGGGCGGCCATCTTTTTGCCCAACCTGCCCCATTACCCCGAGATCTTCTTCGGCATCCTCAAGGCCGGGGGCGTGTGTGTGACCTGCAATCCCCTTTATAATGCCTCGGAGCTGAACTTCCAGCTCAAGGATTCGGGGGCCAGGGCGGTCTTTGTCATGGATCACCCCGAGTTTTACGCCACCGCGGTCAAGGCCGTTGTGGACTCGGATGTAGAGACCGTGGTGATCTGCAATGTCAAGAGCCACCTCCCAATGATGAAGGCCCTCTTAGGATCGCTCTTGGGCAAGATTCCAAAGGCCCTGCACCATGAACCCGGGCACCTGATGTACGAGGATGTGGTTCGATCGGCTCGGCCGGAACCGCCGACCCTATCCATCGATCCACTAAAGGACGAGGCCCTGGTCCTTTACACCGGTGGCACCACAGGTGTCCCCAAGGGGGCATGCCTGAGCCATGCCAACCTGCTCTCCAACGTATTGAGCACAGAGCAATGGGTGCGTCTGCGACAGGGTTCCAAGCCGCCCCAGATGATCGAAAAGGGAGGCGCTCACACCTATATAGGGGTGCTTCCCTGGTATCACAGCTTCGGCCTGACCCTCTGCATGCTGACAAGCTGCAGAAACGCATCCAAACTGGTGTGCATCCCTGATCCGAAAGCGGGAAACCCGCGCTTTACCGAGGTGCTGAAATCGATTGAGAAATATAAGGTCACGATTATGGTAGGGGTCCCGACCATCTATTCCGCCTTAGTGAATCATCCCTTGATTGATCGTTTTGATCTTTCTTCCATTGTGGGATGCGGTTCGGGTGCGGCCCCCCTGCCGGTGGAAGTGATCCGACAATTTGAGGAGAAGACGGGGTCGGTTATTTTTGAGGGATACGGCCTTACCGAGACCTCCCCGGTGATCACCCTGAACCCGACCGATCCCGACACTCGCAAGATCGGATCGGTGGGCATGCCCTATCTGAGTGTGGACATAAAAATTGTGGACCTGGACACCGGCATGGAGGAACTGCCCCAAGGCGAGGACGGGGAAATCGCGGTGTGCGGTCCCCAGGTCATGCTCGGTTACTGGAATAAAGCGGGGGCAAATCAGCAAGTCTTTCGGCAGATCGAGGGGAAACGCTATTTTCTTACAGGCGATATCGGTCACTTTGACGAAGAGGGTTTTGTGATTATTACCGATCGAAAAAAGGACATGATCATTGTGGGCGGGTTCAACGCCTATCCCAAAGAGATTGAAGAGGTCCTTTACACCCATCCCAAAGTCGCTCTGGCCGCGGTTGTTGGTGTGCCCGATCCCCATACGGGTGAGGCGGTCAAGGCCTTTATTCAGCTCAAGCCCGGTGAAACCGCAAGCGAGGCGGAGTTCCTGGAGTTTTGCAGGACCCGTCTTTCCGGGTACAAGCGGCCCCGGACCATCGAGTTTCGAGAGAATCTCCCCACCTCGGTTGTGGGGAAGGTCCTGCGGCGGGTCCTTCGCGAGGAGGCCCTTACAAAAGAATAAAAAATAGGAGAAAAGCGGATGTTCAAGAATATCCTGGTCCCCACCGATTTTGCGGACGATGACAGTCATGCCCTTGAAATTGCAGTGAAACTCCGTTCCCCGGGAAAAGGAAAGATCCATCTGCTCCACGTAATCGAGGTGATCGCCAACACCACATTTGAGGAATTCAAAGATTTTTATGAAAAACTCGAGGAGCGCTCTTTCAAGGATCTGGATAAGATGACCGCCCTGTTTCACGAGCGCGGGGTAGATATTGCACCTACAGTTATATACGGGGAAAGGGCGCATGAGATCCTGAGGTATGCCCATGAAAACGAGATCGATTTGATCATCATGAAATCCCATCGCATAGATGTGGAGGACAGGGCCCAGGGGTGGGGGACCATCAGCTACAAGGTGGGCATCCTGGCCCGGTGTCCGGTAATGCTGGTGAAGTAGATGGCCAGGATCGAGCCAATGGTTCTCAAGACTGCCGGCCCTGGCCTATGGGGTTGTCGCTGGTCCGGCATGTGGTCCTGGAAAGGCTCGGGAAGCGGGGATAAGTAGTTGATAAAGCGTAAGATGTCTCAACATTTGCGTATGTCAGCGCAAGGGCGCAAAGGAGGATCTCATATGAAACATGTTGAGTCATGGAAGGGCATGATAGCAGTGTTGCTGACGTTGTGTTTTCTGCCGGCCTGTCCGGGGCTTGAGAAGTACGGGAGCGTCCGGGTGGCGGACGGCGAATGGGCCAATTCCATTCAGAATCTGGTGGAAAACTGGCAGGAGTACCACATCTACTATGCCGGGCTTTCTTACAAGAGCCCTTCTGCTATTATGTTCGTTCCCAAACAGAGTAACAAGCGGGTGGTTTCCGGTAAATGGATGCCCGTGACCGACCGGTCGGTGGCCGCCGCCATTGTAACGTGGCTCAATTCCTATATGAATTTTCCGCCGACCCTGTGGAAGATCCTGGGGCCAAACGGCGATTTCTTCGGATATGTCTACACGTCTGCTGAAGAGCAGGTGGTGGTGCGCGAGATGGAGCCCAATATCCTCTTTGTGGAGGATATTCCCCTGCCGCCCTTTGATTACGGACCCGGCGGCAAGGGCGAAGGATAAAGGCCTGACAGAGCGTGATGGCGCCGATCATTGCCATAGTGGGCCGGCCCAATGTGGGCAAGTCGACCCTGTTCAATCGTTTGTCCAGGTCCGGGAATGCCCTGGTGGACGACAGACCGGGGATCACAAGGGACCGGCTGTATGCGCCTATTATGTGGGACGGGGCCTCTTTTACCCTTGTGGATACCGGCGGATTTGAAGACCTGGGCCAGGATCCCCTGCAAAGGGAGGTGAAGGCCCAGGTAGAGAAGGCTGTTCAGGAAGCGGACCGGATCATCTTCATGGTGGACGGGCGGCAGGGGCTCGTCCCGGGCGATGAAGAAATGGCAGGCCTGCTTCGGAGAAGCCAGAAAAAGGTCTACATGGCCGTGAACAAGATCGACGGTCCGGAACATGACCATCTGACCCATGATTTTCATGCACTGGGAGTGGGCGTCCCTTATCCGGTTTCAGCGGCCCATGGTTATGGCGTGAGGCCTTTTATGGAGTTGCTCATAAAGGACCTTGGCCTGTCAGAGGCAGAGAGGGAAGACCCCGACCAGATACGGGTGGCGGTCTTGGGGCGGCCCAATACTGGGAAATCGTCCCTCATCAACCGGATCCTGAGGGAGGAACGGCTGGTGGTGAGCGGGATGCCGGGAACCACGCGGGATGCTGTGGATGCCCTTTTCCACCGGGGGGGCCGGGAATACCTCCTGGTGGATACTGCAGGCATCCGGAGGAAGGCAAAGGTATCGGAGAAGATAGATCGGTTTTCCATGATCAAGGCCATTAAAAGCCTGGACCGGTGTCATGTGGCCTTAATCCTGCTTGATGCCGGTGAAGGGGTCTCGGATCAGGACGCCCGGATCTGCGGGTACGCCTTTGAAAAGGGCAGAGGGATGGTCGTGACCGTGAACAAGTGGGACCTGATCAAGGGAGACCCAAGAAAACGTGAATTACTGGATCAGTCCATAAAGCGCAAGCTTCAATTCGTCTCATTCGCCCCCCGGATTCATGTATCGGCCCTGACCGGCGAGCGAGTGATGGATCTCTTTGGAAAGATCGATGCGGTTTTTGATCAGTTTTCGCGTCGGATCAACACGGGGAGGGTCAACCGGGCTGTTCAACAGATTGTCGAGAAGCACCCACCCCCGAGGGCCGGACGGGGACGGCTCAAATTCCTGTATGCAACCCAGGTACGCACCCGTCCCCCTACCTTTGTCCTGTTTGTGAACCGGCCGGAGATGGTCCATTTTTCGTATGAGCGCTTTCTCGTGAATCAGTTGCGGGAGTCCCTGGGACTTGGTCTCACGCCCATCCAAATCCTATTCAAGAGGCGATAAGCCAAGGCCCTGTGTCGTTCGCCAAGGCGGGTCTTGGGTTGATTGTTCAGCAAGGCATTATTACGATATCGGCATGGCGTAACAGCTCAATAAATGGGGGCAGAAGGGTTTTTCTGAGGCGACTGCCGGGAGGGCGCCGTCTCTTTGTGACTTATCAGTGGGGGAAGCCGCAGCTCGACGAAGTCGAGAATGCCAAAGGGGGCAAGCCTGCCCGCCATTGCCTTGATACCCATGTTACTTCCTTCTGCCATCGCAGATCCACGGGACGAAAGTCTTGGCAAGAACGCTCAATTGGCCTTGGCAGGCGGGTGTCCCCCGCAGATAAATCACTGAAGAGACCAGCCCGGAGGCCCGGAGCACAAGAAAAATTCTTCTGCCCCGGCACCAGGTTCGCAGTTATCCCCCTAATTATTGAGGTGATACGGTATTTGTCTGTTCGATGCGCTCTTTTGTAGTTTTCAGCGACGAGTGGGGGCAGTTGATGAATCAAAAATCGCCAAACAGGGCTGCAAGTCAGCGAGGAAGAAGCCTGAACCCCTGGACCTTTGACCCCGTGAACGGTTACCTTTCCTGTTTTTTGTGACAGAAAAGTGGGCCATAAGGGGCTAACTCAGGACTGATGACCATGGATTTCAGGAGCCCGACAAACGAAAAAGGGATCGCCCTCTTCCTGGTCCTGTGGGTCCTTGTTCTCCTTTCCGTGATCGTCGGGGAGTTCTGCCACGCCATGCGCACGGAGATCAATGTGACCCGCAATTACAAGGAGCAGCGCCAGGCCTACTACATTGCCCTGGCCGGGTTCAACCGGGCCGTGGCCGAGCTGGTGCGGGAAGATTTCATGGGTGGGACCCCTGTTATCGGCGAAGAGGGGGTGGCCCTTCTGAGATCTCTAACCGGTAAACCCGTTAAAGAGGAAGGCCTGAATGGAGAAAGGCCTGAATGGAGGGTCAATACGGAGATCCCGCCCGAGGTGTTCGGGGGTGGGAGTTTCCAGGTCAGGCTTGGCAACGAGAGCGGAAAGATCAATATCAACGAGGCCAACGAATCCACGCTCAGGATGATCCTGGGCCCCTTTGACCTGGATGAAAAGGAAAAGAGCATCATCGTGGACTCCATCCTGGACTGGCGGGATGATAATGATCTGCACCGGCTCAACGGGGCCGAGGACGACTATTATCGTTCCCTCAAGCGGCCTTACGAGTGCAGGGACGCGGATTTTGAGACGATAGAAGAACTCTTGCTGGTGAGAGGCGTGACCGAAGAGCTGTTTTACGGAGGGCTTGACAGAATGGTGACCGTAGTGCGGGATGTGGTTTCGGCTGTGAAAAAGCCCCGAAAGGCAGTTCAGGCAATAGAGGCGGCAGGGAATCAAAAGCTAAATCTGAATGCGGCATCCCCCATGATGCTTCGCGCCTTGCCGGGCATGACTGAGGAAATGGTTGAGGCGGTCATGGCCTTTCGAAAAGAGGCCGACTTCGTGACCCTCAACGATTTGGTTTCGGCTATCGGGGAAGATGGGATGGTCAGGGTGAGGCCTTTTATCACGCTGCGTCTGAGCCCCTTTTACACGGTGGAGGTGGCGGGCCGGGTGGAAGAAAGCCCGGTCCGTCAAGTAATCGAGGCCCTTGTTCACATCGACAAACGGGAAAAAACGGGTTACCGCATCCTCCGGTGGCGCGAGGGCCTAAG
This sequence comes from Deltaproteobacteria bacterium, assembly GCA_021159525.1. Taxonomy (GTDB): domain Bacteria; phylum Desulfobacterota; class DSM-4660; order Desulfatiglandales; family Desulfatiglandaceae; genus AUK324. Next base: position 11,860 of record JAGHEC010000088.1, read on the forward strand.
GCATGAACGCCTGGAAGGCATGTAATGCATGGGACGTTCTTTTTTGAAAATCCTGAAGGGCTTGCGGAGAGAGTGATTGCTGTTTCAAACGAGTCTGGGCATTGATATTTCCGACGATCTGTTGTCCGTGGTCTGCCTCAAGGCGTCTCTGAAGGGATTCCATCTGGCGGCCCGGGCTGAGCTCTCTTTAGACAAGGAGATGCCGCTGGATGAGCGGGTGTCGCTCATAGCCCGCTTTCTGCCCGACTTCCTGAAACAGAACCAGCTCGTACCGTCTATGGTTTTCCTGGGAATTCCTCGCCGACACTCCCTGTTGAGATACATTCAGCTTCCCTTGGCGGCAAAGGAAAATCTGAGGGAAACCATAGGCTATGAAATGGAAAAATATATCCCGTTAACGCCGGAGCAGATCTATTTCGATTTCCAGATCATCTCGGAAGATCGTGAAAACGGGACGATCCGGATCCTCCTCACGGCCGTCAAGAGAGACACGCTTTCCCTGTTTTTATCCGTGGCCCGGGCGATCAAATCCGGTATTTCAGGGATAGAGGTGCGCTCCGTTGCCGCGGCGAACTGTCTTGCAAACGAGACAGGGGGGCCTGATCCGCATACCACCGCCTTTGTTCGTATAGAGGGAGCGGCCATGGACGTCGGCCTTCTGAAACACGGGCGTCTCGATTACTCAAAAGAAGTCCCGCTGTCGTCCCAAGCCGGTGATCTCGTCCGGTTGATCGCCCATGAGCTGAAACCGGTCAGGCAACGGCTGTCACAAGAAAATGGCCTCCTGAATGCCGTGCTTTGCGCAACCGGAGGGGAAAGCCTTGCGGAACGGCTGAACAGCGAGAATGAATGGCTTGATGTGCGTCCGGCAGACTTCTCCCGAATCGGTCTTGCCTCGTGCCAAGGCGTGCCGGCCTACGGTCTTGCCCTGAAGGCCTTTCAAACTCCGCCTACCGACATCAATCTCCTCCCGCCCCGGCTCCGTAAGAGGGCGAGCCGGGCCGGTCTTTTCACAATGGTCTCTCTCGGCGTTCTGTTGGTTCTCCTGCTCCTTGCCTGGGCCGGGGGCAATGTCTTACAACGCCGCCTGACCCTGGACCGATTGAATGCCGAGCTCAAGACCCTCAGCACAGTCATAGCGGAAATCGAGCGGGATCGAAATGAGTGCGCAAGGCTGGAAAATCAACTCAAGGCCCTGCAGGACCTCTACGCGGGACCTTCCGCGCTCGAGATCCTGAAAGAACTCAGCGAGCGGATCCCCGAGACGGCATGGGTCATGGGTTTTACATTCTCCGAGAACGGCGTCGAGCTGGAAGGCGAGGCCGATTCGGCCTCCGAGCTGATTCCACTCCTGGACGAATCCCCTGTTTTTCGCGACGTGGTTTTTCTTTCCACCATCACCAAGACGCGGGAGGGAAAGGACCGGTTTCGCATCGGTCTCAAATTCGGCTGATATGAAACTGTCCCTGGCCAGATTGAAACTCACGGATTCACGGAAGCTCGTCCTCGCCGTGGGCGCCGCGCTCCTCCTGGCAGGCGTCTTCTACAGGTTTTCCCCCAACCTTGAAGATCTCCTCGGGCCGGGTCAGGAGGCGTCTGTCAAGGAGAAGCAACTTGTCAAATACCGTGAGATCGCGCAACAAGAAGACGATATCAGAGCGCGTCTGATTGCCTTGAAAGAGGCAATCGGCAAGGCAGAAGCAGGGCTTCTGGACCAAAAGACTGCCTCGTTGGCGGCCGCAGAGATTCAAAACATCCTTCACAAGGCCGCTGAGAAGTGCGGCGTGGAAATCAGGACGGTGCGGGTGCTGAAGCCGGAGACGCCCGAAAAGGAAATATATGTCAGGATCCCGGTCCGGTTCACCATCTCCTCCACCATTTCCCAGTTAGAGAAATTGTTTTATCTGATCGAATCGGATTCAAGATATCTGAAGATTGCCAAGGTGAGGAGCCGGGCCGTTTATTCAAACAGGCGCCGTCTGAGCCTAAGCCGGCGCATGCCCGCTCAAGCAGAGAAAAAGATGGCGGAACAGATCCGTTCGGACATAACAGTAACCGGATTTTTCAAAAAGGAAAGCCCCGACACTGAAACGTAAATCCTGAACCTTTGAACCGGGAATCCAAAGTAACAGCTCAATAAATGGGGGCAGAAGGGTTTTTCTGACGCGACTGCCGGGAGGGCGCCGTCTCTTTGTGACTTATCAGCGGGGGAAGCCGCAGCCCGACGAAGTCGAGAATGCCAAAGGGGCGGGTGTCCCCCGCAGATAAGTCACTCAAGAGACCAGCCCGGAGGCCCGGAGCGGAAGAAAAATTCTTCTGCCCCGGCGCCAGGTTCGCAGTTATCCCCCTAATTATTGAGGTGATACAATCCAAACATGTCTTTCAAGATCTGGCTCATTAATCTCATGCTCATCATCGCCGCGGCCCTGGCAGGAATCGAGGTCTATGGGGTATGGTCCAACATACGACCTTCAGAGCCCCCGAAACGGTCTGCCTCAATTGCCTCCAAAAAAGAGGAACAGAGGCCGGTTGAAACCATAGCCCGCACGCCGCCGCCCCCGGAAGAGTACTTCGAACCAGTGGTTGCAAAAAATCTTTTTTCCCCCGACCGGACCGCTTATCGACCGGAAACCTCCGACAGCCCCGAGCCTGCCCTGACTGCTGAGGCGGAAAAAAACCTCAAAGGGCTCTCCCTGTACGGGGTCGTCATCGCGAATGATTGCCAAAAGGCCCTGGTGATGGAC
>JAGHEC010000243.1 GCA_021159525.1 Deltaproteobacteria bacterium
AACCGTCCCGGAAACCCGAAAGAAGACCCATACTACTTCCTCCCGTCCCAGGCTATTATACCGGTATCCCACTTTTATACGAGAGAAATCTTAAAGAGATAAAATCAGGATTTACTGAAAAGAGAAACTGGGGTTAGACAGGTAGCGCTGCATGACCCGTTTTACAAATTCCCGGGTCTCTGTAAACGGCGGCACCCCCTTGTAGGTCTCCACGGCCTCCGGCCCGGCATTGTAAGCAGCCAGGGCCAAGACCTTGTCATTATGGAACCGCTTCAGGAGGACGCTCAGGTAGCGGACCCCCCCGAAGATGTTTTCAGCCGGATCAAAGGCATCCTCTACCCCCATTTCCCGGGCAGTGCCTGGCATCAACTGCATGAGGCCCCGGGCCCCCTTGGAAGACACAGCCCGGCTGTCACATGCGGATTCGGCCTCGATAACGGCTCGGATGAGGTGCGGATCGATGCCGAACCGAACAGAGGCCTGCTGAATAATCCCCTGGTAATCATCCAGGAACCGTCTGACGTCTTTTTTGTGGCTTTTGAGATAGATGCGATAGCGGCTATCGGTCTTGACATTGGTAAAATGCCAAATCCCGTTTTTGTCCACATAGCGGTAGACGTCGGCAAGACCCGGGCCGGCCGCGAACAGAGACAGGCCCGTGACGAAGCCCAGCAGCCAGCATATGCGCACCAACAGGCACATCATTCCAGACGCTTCCAGTCTGCAAGGAACTTTTCCAGTCCAATGTCTGTCAAGGGATGCCGGATTAACTGCTGAATAACCTTGAAAGGGATAGTGGCAATATCCGCGCCCATAAGGGCTGCATCCAGGACATGGATCGGATTGCGGATACTTGCCACGATGACCTCTGTATCAAAGCCGTAATTTTCATAGATGCTCAGGATCTGCTCCACCAGGTCCATTCCCACATGGCTGATGTCGTCCAGCCTCCCCACAAAAGGGCTGATATAGGCAGCCCCGGCCTTGGCGGCCATGAGGGCCTGAATGGGTGAAAAGCAAAGGGTCACATTGGTCTTGATCCCCTCCCCGGCCAGGATGGCTACGGCCTTCAGTCCCTCTTCGATCAGGGGGATCTTGACCACGATGTTATCGGCAATTGTTGCCAGATCCCGGGCCTCCCTGACCATCCCCCCGGCATCCAGGCTCACCACCTCGGCGCTCACCGGTCCGTCCACGATACTGCATATCTCCCGGATGAGCCCTTTGAATTCCCTGTTTTCCTTGGCTACCAGGCTGGGGTTGGTGGTCACCCCGTCCACCATGCCCATGGCCCCGGCCTGTTTGATCTCTTCTATATTCGCCGTGTCAATGAAGAATTTCATATATCCCCCTGCATCCATTCTGCATAAATTTTCAACTTATCAATTTCAGGATCTTTTCAATTGCTATGACCCTTTTGTCTGTTCCTCGAACCGATCCGCGCACGCCTCGCTGCAGAAGAAATATTCCCTCCCGTTCACCGTCCGTCGATAGGCGGTCCTTCGCGGAACATAGGTCTTGCACAAGGGATCCTGAACCATCTCATCGACGGATCCAACCCCGGCCGGGGCCGGCGGCTCTGGTTTCGGGCCGGGGGCAAGATACTTCCGGAGCGCACGATAGGCAACATAACCCAGAAATATAAAGATCAGAATCCGTATCATAGGTCACCCAACGGGAGGACCGCCTGCCCTCTGGCATCCAGGTCTGTCAACAGCTCTGCCATGCTCTTTCCCAGGACAGGATGGATCCATCCCGGATTCAACCGGGCCATGGGCACGAGAACAAAACGCCTTTCGTGCATCAGGGGATGCGGCACCTGCAAATCCGGTTGTCTGATTATCGCATCGTCATAGAAGATAATATCAAGATCGATGATCCTGGCCTCCCACTTTTGCCGTCTAACCCGCCCCATACCGGCCTCGATAGACAGCAGCGCATTCAGCAATTCATGGGGATCAAGGCTTGTTTCAATCTCAATGACGCCGTTGACATACCAATCCCGGCATGCCGCGCCCTGTGGCTCAGTCCTGTAAAAGGCAGAAATTTTCGCTACGCTGCAATCATCTGTTTGATCAATAAAATCAATAGCTTTATAGCAATTCTGCAAAGATTTGCCCATATTCGAGCCGATCCCGATATAGGCCAAGCTTGTCCGGGTTGAAGCCTTTGCTCCCATCTACAGCCTCATCCCTTTTATCCTCTCCAGGGCCTCTGACAAACGTTGCTTCTTCTGGGTCAGGGCGATCCGGAAGTATCCTTCTCCAGGTTCGCCAAAACCGTTGCCGGGCGTCACCACAACCCCTGCTTCTTCCAAAAGCCGGCCGGCTATCTGGGTCGAGGTGCTTCCTTCCGGCGCCTTCACCCACAGGTAGAATGTCGCCTTGGGGACCGCCGCCTCAAGACCCGCATCCCGAAGTCCCTCAACCATGATATCCCTACGCTCCTGATATACGCGGTTCATCTCCTTTACGCAGGAATTATCCCCACGAAGGGCCTTGATCCCGGCCATCTGAACGGCCTGAAAAACCCCGGAATCGACGTTACTCTTGACAGCCCCCAGCCCTTCCACGGCCTTTTCGTTTCCCACCGCGAAACCGATCCGCCAGCCGGTCATATTGAATGTTTTGGACAGGGAATGGAACTCCATGCCCACATCCTTGGCCCCGTCCGCTTGCAGGAAGCTGGGCGGCTGGTAACCATCAAAGGCCATTTCCGTGTAGGCCGCATCGTGACAAACCATAATGTCGTACTTTTTGGCAAACGCCGCCACCCGGTCAAAAAAGGCAATATCCGCCACTGCAGCCGTCGGATTGTTGGGATAGTTCATGAACAGGAGGCGTGCCTGCTTGGCAACAGATTCGGGAATCTCTTTTAAATCGGGGAGATAATTGTTCTTGCTCAACAGCGGCATGAAATAAGACTGGCCCCCGGCAAAGAGCGTGGCAATGTGATATACCGGGTACGCGGGGCTCGGGACCAGCGTCAGATCGCCGGGATTTACAAAGGCCAGGGGCACATGGGCCAGCCCTTCCTTGCTCCCGATGAGCGATACCACCTCCCGACCGGGATCCAAGTCCACGCCAAAGCGTTCCCTGTACCAGTCGGCGACCGCAGTCTTGAAATCATTCATCCCCGAATAGGAGGGATATCGGTGATTGGCCGGATCCTCCACTGCCCGTTTCATTTCCTCGATAATATGCCGCGGGGTGGGGAGATCAGGATCCCCTACCCCGAGATCGATAATATCAACCCCTTTTGCCTTGATCTCGGCCTTCTTCCGATCGATCTCCTTAAACAGATAAGGAGGCAGTTGTTTTAATCGTTCAGCCTTTTCAAACAATGTTATATAATCCTTTCCATTTTATCAGCTAAATAATCAGAGGGATAACAGTGAACACAGTGCCCGGGCAGGAGGATTTTTGTTCCGCTCCGGGCCTTCGGCTTGGTCGCGCCAGAAAAACCCTCCTTTCCCTGTTCATTGAGCTGTTACTTTCCATTTCTCCACAGCCTGTCTCAATCGGGCTGCTCCAGGAGCTTTATGCGCTCATCCCATCCCTTACGTCAACCCCAGCACATCCTGCATGTCGTACAGTCCTTCAGGCTGTTGCACCACCCACAGGGCTGCCCTCACCGCCCCCCGGGCAAAATTATCCCGGTTGTGGGCCCGGTGGATCAGCTCCAATCTCTCGCCGATCCCCCCAAACATCACGGTGTGCTCGCCTGTGATATCGCCGGCCCGCCAGGTCTGGATGCCGATTTCCTCGCGCGTCCTTTCGCCGATCATGCCCTTACGCTGGTAGACCCCTACCTTTTCCAGGTCCCTGTTGGAGGCATCCGCCAGGATCCGGGCCAGGCGCATGGCCGTGCCGCTCGGGGCGTCCTTCTTAAGCCGGTGATGCACCTCCAGAATTTCCATATCATAGTCCTTGCCCAGGATACGGGCTACCTCGCCCGCGATCTTGAACATGACATTGACGCCCATGCTCATATTGGGGGCCAGGACACATCGGATCTCCCGGGCAAGGCTCTCCACCTCTCGAAGGGTGTCTCCGGCAATGCCTGTAGTCCCGATAACCATGCCCAGCCTTTTGCTGACCGCAAACCTCAAATTTTTGAGGGTGGCCTCCGGAGACGTGAAATCAATAAGTACATCGGCCTGATCCCCGGTGCTCTGTATGTCGCCTGCGATCACAACCCCCAGCGCGCCAACGCCCGCCACAACACCTGCATCCTGGCCCACAGATGGGTGATCAGGTCGTTCAATTGCTCCGATCAGCTCTGTCTCCGGGTTCTCATTGACCATGTGAATAATCCGTTGTCCCATTCTGCCGGCAGCCCCGGCAACCAACACGCCAATCATATTCGCATCCTCCTTTGAATCATGCCCTTATTACGCTTCAACTCATGCCGGGGCCCTGCCAGATAAAAACACCCTTGCTGACGCGGGGATGAAATACCTTGTGTCCGATCCGTTAAGTTTGTACCGGAAACCCCGGCCCTTTTCGATGAAATACCGGGCGATTGTTCATTTCAAAAGAAAATGAAAAAGGATCTTGTCTCTCAGCTCAGGTAAGGCCGAATGGTATCACCTCAATAATCCGGGGGATAACAGCGAAGGCGCAACCGGAGCAGAAGGATTTTTCTTCCGCTCCGGGCCTCCGGGCCGGTCTCTTCAGTGACTTATCTGCGGGGGAGACTTGCCCCTTTGGCATTCTCGCATTCGTCGAGCTGCGGCTTCCCCCCACTGATAAGTCACAAAGGGACGGCGGCCTCCCGGCAGTCGCGGCAGAAAAACCCTTCTGCCCCTGTTCATTGAGCTGTTACGTAAGGCAGACAATCCCAAGTCTGACCAAAAATCACCCGTGAACGGTTACACGAAAAAACATCCTCGCAACAGCCTGTTATCCGTACCCGCAATGCATTCAGCAGTCTCGAAATCTACTCCCTTTCCTTCAGTTGTCTATTGAAACATCTCGTTGTACTTGGCCCGCTTTTCCTTATTCCAACGCGTACAGATCGCGGGCCTTCCCTTCATGACCAGGTGGAAGCAGGCATCGCACTTGGGACTGCACTTAATAATGGCATTGTCCCTTCCCTCACGGGCCTTTCGGGGCCACTCTGGATCAGCCCACAACATGCGGGCCAGTCCGATGAGATCGGCCTTGTTGTCCTGAAGGATGGATTCTGCCCGTTTCGGTGTCGAGATGCGCCCGGCCGTGATGACCGGGACCTTGACCACCTTTTTCACAGCAGCAGCCAGGGAAACCATATAGCCGGGTTTCTGGGACTTCTTTATCATATCCGGGAGGAAGAAGGACTCATAGGTTCCCCCCATAACAGAGATGTAGGCCACGCCATGCTCGGCCAGGGCCGCTGCCAGGACCAGGGCCTCCTTCAAATGAAGACCGTCCGGAAGCCATTCATCGGCCAGGAACCGATACCCCACGGGAAAATCGCCTACCCGGTCCTTGACCCGTTTCACCACCTCCAGAGGAAAACGGATCCGGTTTTCAATGCTGCCGCCGTAGGCATCGTCTCGCAGGTTGGTCCTGGGCGACACAAACTGGGACAGGAGGTATCCGGTGCCGCCGTGGAGTTCCACCAGGTCGAACCCTGCCTTTTGCACCCTCGATGCGGCCTGCGCATACTGGTTTTGGATGGTAATGATTTCCTTTTGGGTCAGAGATCGAGGGGTTTTCCCATAGACAGGAACGGCCGAGGGTGCAACCCGCTCATCGCCAAAGGCAAAACGCCCGGCATGATTGATTTGAAGACCTGCCCGGGCCTTTTCACCCTGGATGCACTCCGCAAGTTCCGTGAGTCCCGACAAATATCTGTTATGGTCCACACGAATTGTGCGTGGCGATCCGCTCCCTTGAGCTGTGATGCTGGCATTCTCAACCATGATCATGGCAGCGCCGCTTCGGGCCATCTCGCGGTAATGATGAAGCAGGAGGGGTGATATCTTGCCTCCCTCCAACGCATACCCCAGATAGAGGGGCGCCATGGTAATCCGGTTTTTGAGCCTGAGGCCGTTTAACTTGATGGGACTGAAGAGCTTTTTGTAATGGGCCTGTGTCATTGTCGCCTCCTGGATTGGGGTTTACGGTGGCAAATCCCTATCACTTTGAAACCCTATCCAAAATATCTGGAGAGGTCAAGGAATTTGGGCTATCGCATTGAATGTTAGGCCTTTTTACAGCACCACAGATGGATTCCCGCATGTTCGTAAGGACTATATACGGATTCATGCCCCTGATCCGGCTTGCTCACCATAGGTTTCCGGCAAAACACATTCAGGCGGACCCGTTGGGGTTCATCTTTCTCCAAATGTATCAGCTTAATAATCAGGGGGATAACAGTGAACGCAGCGCCGGGGCAGGACGATTTTTATTCTCCCCCGGGCCCCCGGCCCGGTCTTCGAGCGAAGCGAGCGAAAAAGACACGGCGCCCTCCCGGCAGTCGCGTCAGAAAAACCCTCCTGCCCCTGTTCATTGAGCTATTACGTAAGGCAGATAATCGTAAATTTGAGCAAAAATCACCCGTGAACCGTTACTACAATTTAAAGAAAAACCCGAGCGGGATAACAATAAGGAGAGGAATAAAGGCGTATTTTGCACGAAAGCCGCTGGTCGACAAGAGCGCACCCCTGCACGATATTTGGGAAATGCAATTGATCCACTGGCAGAAAAGGGGTTAACTAAATAAGCTAACCCCTTAAATTTACATGGTGCCGGAGGTCGGAATCGAACCGACACGATCGCAAGGATCACTGGATTTTGAGTCCAGCGCGTCTACCAGTTTCACCACTCCGGCATATCCCCTCATTTTGAATTTGGACTTATACCAAAAAATGAAAAAGGATGTCAATATCATATTGACACGCGCCTATTCTTCTTGATATAGGAAAATGCGTTGTTCGCAAGGAGACCCGTCCAATGAACAGGATGCCATGCGAACGGCGCCACGATTTGGGGCTGTAGCTCAGATGGGAGAGCGCATGACTGGCAGTCATGAGGTCAGGGGTTCGATCCCCCTCAGCTCCACCAAGAAAATCAAGGGGTTACGTCAATCCGACGATGACCCCTTTTTGTTGGAAAACCCAAAAGGCTACCACTTTTTCATTTTCAAGAAGCGCCAGAGGGGGCTTGAATGGTTGGATGAGAAGGTATTGGCTTTCTACCCCAGTGGCATAAACACGCGTGAGATCCGGGGGCGCTTGGAGAAATTATATGGGGTTGAAGCGTCCCCTACACTTAATATCCAATGTTACGCTCAATCTCACATTTCGCTCTTTTGAAAAAGTTATTTTCCGATTTTTGGTTCTGGGGTTTTTTCGCGCCATTGCGGGTATAATGTTAATTTTCATTGGTCACCCGGCTTCAAAGAGGTATTCGTAAGAAAAACAGTGTAACGGTATTTCCAGGATCTTTAGGATATCCCTTTGAAGCGGGTTAAGTCGGAAACAAAACCGCATGTTCTACCGTCAGGGAGAATCATTTGGCCTTGCGCCACATATTCGAAAGCTTTCAGCATGTATTCTGCCCTTGGATTGCGAACATCCTTTCTGTTGGGCATGAAATCGTCGAGGCCTTTGTCTCGGGCCTGGACGTTATTTCTGGCGGTTCTTTCAATAAGGATGACGAGCTGCAGGGCAAGTTTGAAAAGAAACAAATAGGCTTCAATCCGTTTGGGAGTATGGATGTAGACGGGTTCCAGCTTGAAACCGCTTTTTGCCCTGCGGTTGATGTGCTCTGATTTATACTGGTCTTTATGGGCCATCATGGCATCTTCAATGGACAAATCCTCCTGGGATTTATTGGTGATTAAGGGATAATAGCCGCATCGATACAATGCCTTTTCGAAGGCCATCTCATTGAATTGAAGATCAACGGTGAAATGATCCGAAATGATTTCCTGGATACGGCATCGCTCGAAAAAATAGCGCAGAATAGGTGCGAATCCCACTCCCTGGGTTTCTACAGATTTCATTACAATGTCCGGCATGATCTCCCCCATAGTGTGTTGGGACAATAGCATGCCGAAGACATCGGATTCTGTCCAGCCCGGTATGGGATGGTTTGAGCTGATTATTAGCACGTTTATTGTTTTTGCTTTAGTATACGCCCATTTTCAGACATTTTGAGCATCAGCTCAATAATTGGGGGGATAACAGCGAACGTACCACCGGGGCAGAAGAATTTTTCTTCCGCTCCGGGCCTCCGGGCTGGTCTCTTGAGTGACTTATCTGCGGGGGACACCCGCCTGCCAACGCCAATTGAGCGTTCTTGCCAAGACTTTCGTCCCGTGGATTTGCGATGGCAGAAGGAGGTAACATGGGTAACAAGGCAATGGCGGG
>JAGHEC010000402.1 GCA_021159525.1 Deltaproteobacteria bacterium
CAGATAAGTCACTCAAGAGACCAGCCCGGAGGCCCGGAGCGGAAGAAAAATTCTTCTGCCCCGGCACTAGGTTCCCAGTTATCCCCCTAATTATTGAGGTGATACGATTCCACTGTGACGGCTCAATGAACAGGAGCGGAAAAATCCTCCTGCCCCGGTGGCGCCTTCGCTGTTATCCCCTATTAACTGAGCTGTTACGTCTTTGATTCCTGTACCGCTTTATGTCAAAACCTTATGGCGCCATGTCCAGCCGGGCACAGAGGACAACCTGATAGTCCGGGTCATGGCGTGCCAGGATATCCTGTGGTACGTCTTCGCAAGCCAGCCCGTCCAAAAAGGCCTTGGCTGTTGCCACATTGCCAAAGGTCTCCACCGTCACACGGCCCGAAGGGGCTGCATCCTTCAACAGACGCTCCATGGATCGGTCTGTAAAACGCCAAAACTCGCCCCATCGGTCCATGTCGTACCGTGAAATCTGACTGATCCCGGAGGCGCTGAGCAGGAGGGCGCCGCCGGGCTTCAGGGCGTTAACAGTGTTTAGCAACGCCGCGCGCAGATTGAAAATCATCTGCAAGGTCTGAGTCATCAGAATGCAGTCAAAAAACCCCCTTGGGATTCCTTTTCCACTCGCAAGATCCCCTACAATCGTCACGCCCGGACCGGCAACCGCGCTCAACACGTCCTTTTGTGTTACTTGCATTCCGAAATACCGGGTATACCTGTCATCTCCAATTTCCAGGACGCAGCCCCTGATGGCATCGCGATGCCGATTCAAAAACAATTCGATGTAGTAGCGGTCAATCGGTTTTCCGCGGTCGAGACCGAATTTCCGGCTAACCGGTCTGGTTCGTTCTATGGCCTTGCGATCAGCAGGCGGATGGGGGGTTCCGGCAAAGATTCGGCGCCCGGATATGACCAGGAGGAAACCCGTCCCGGTTGCCAATCGGGACGGAGGTTTGGCGGCTGAAGTCGTCAGGGCATCGAGATCATGCACAAGGGATTTGAACCCGGCACGTTCCAATATCTCGAGGATCTGGCGTAATCGCCGACCTAATTGCGGAATCCCATAATATTTCACTGCTAATTCCCGAACATACGGAAGTTGGCCAGCAACATCTCTTAGAACCTCCAACTCGGCGCCTTCCATGTCAAGCTTCAAAAAATCAACATTTTTGTTGATATAGTTCCCCAGCCTCACAACCGACATATTGCGATTGGCATCCGCGGAAAAGATGGGGGCTCCACTGGACTTATCCCTCCCAGCTCGCATTATCCCCTCGTATTTGTATAGCCTGGATGGGACCACTCTCACATCTCGGCATTCGTTCGTGGACAGATTGGCCCGTAACAGCGATAAGTATTCCCCGTCCGGCTCAAAGACCGTTACCTTGGCATTGGGATACTTCATTTTTACATAAAGGGTAAACAGCCCTATTTGACCACCACCGTCGATCACCACCGGATCCGCTCGGGATGTCTGGAAGTCGTAGATTCTTTCTATAAAGACATTTTTGGCAGACACATAGAAGGAGAGCAGATCGCGGCAGTAGATAGTCATCCCCTGAAAAACGACTGCCCAACGGCCCATCCTTTGTAAAGCCGCGAGGCGAGCGATGTTGTCAAGGTCCCTGTCCGCCGCCACCCGGCAAAAATCTCCGTCGAACGGATCGGAATCCGGGGCGGCCCCTTCGGCCGAAGGCTTGGAGGCTTGTACCTGACCTTTCATAACATCCGGAATACTGGCGCAAGGAACCGTCCATCTAAGTTCCTTCTCTACGATTTGGACGAGCTCCTCCATCCTCTTTCGGTAGCTGTGCGTCTCGATTGTTCTTTTTTGTCCCGCAAATGCAATAGCTTTCCGCCGCGTCGGGTCTTTGAGAAGAGACCGGATCTCCCTGACGCATTGATGAGGATTGCTGTAAGCGACCACTTCTTTTCCCGGTATAAAGAGGTTGGAAAGGTTTTCCTTCATGTCAGTCAGGAGCAAAGCCCCCATGCCTGTAGCCTCGTACATACGCATGTTGTTGGCGTATTTTCCGGAGATGTCGATGTGCCGATTGACGACAATTTTGGCCTTGGCATAAACTTCGTACATTTGGCGCCCATAAACCGGAGGATTGAGAAAGCGCCGGACCAAGGGGGAAAGATTTTCACCGCCATATCCATAAAGCGTCATCTTAATTCCCGCCTCTGCCAGGTATTCGAAAAGGCGCAGCCCTTCGGCGTGGGCACTGGAAAAGCCGCCTACAAAAGCCACATCCACCGTGCGAGGAGAATCGGTTGGGATCAGCGTAGCTAATGGGGCTTCAAATCCGAGTTGAAAATAGCGGCTCGGCCGTCCTCGGCCGTTGAAATATTGCACAAGGTTGGGCAAGGAGGATATGACCAAATCATATGCTGACAGGTCGTCCATGGCCGGCGCCAGTGGGGCGGCATGTTGACCGATAATGAGGCCAACCTGGTCTCGAACAGGTTTAAGAACAGCACTGGTCACTGTTTCCATTGCCAGATTTACGATCACATCGGGTCGATAATGCCGCACTTGGGCATGAAACAACAGGGCCAAAACATTTCCGTCTACCCCCTTTCCCGACCGCTCGTCCCACTGAGAATTCCGCATCAATCCGTGATCCAAGGCATATGCCATTTGCATATAGGGATTATTATAGATGAGATCAATGGCCTCGCACCCCAAGGCCTTCAAATTCCGCGAATAGAAATCGTTCATGCCGAAAAAGCTCCTCATCCGGGTCTCGTGCTGTTCGGCAAAGGACGCGCGTCTCAAGGCTGGATTGCGTCGATAACAATCCTGAATGAAATGCTCGTAGTCCGTATTGATGATCAAAAATCGCAATCGCCGCTTCACGGATAATCCCACAGAGAAATGAATTGAAGATCCTTCGCTCCACCGCCCAAATAAAATTGGGGTTTGCTGCTTCCTGTCTCTGCAAGCGGAGTGCCAAAGGGCTTATTCCCGTATCCTATGTAGAAAGGCGCATGGAACAAAGTGCCATTCCACGAGTTTGATAAACCTGTCTCCATGCGGCCGGACCCAGTCCATCGATGCTGCCGGATATTGACCTTTTCGTTTTATTCCGTAAGGCCACAATAAACAGGCACGACTGAGAGTCAAAAAAGTGACGTCCTTTACATTCTGAACCTTTGTGAAGGCCCATCATGCCCTTCATTAAAAAGAAAATGGACCATTGGCGGTCCATGGTATGCTCCTTGCAAAAACTTCACGGAAATCGGAGCGTATCAGCTCAATAATTCGGGGCATAACAGCGAAGGCGCCACCGGGGCAAAAAGATTTTTCTTCCGCTTTGGGCCTCCGGCCCGGTCTCTTCACTGACTTATCTGCGGGGCACACTTGTTCCTTTAGGATTTTCGCCTTCGTCGAGCCGCGGCTTGCCCCGCTGATAAGTCACAAAGAGACGGCGCCCTCCCGGCAGTCGCGTCAGAAAAACCCTTCTGCCCCTGTTTATTGAGCTGCTACTTCGGAGCACAGTCTTCTGTTTTGTCTGCAATTCGCTTTAAATTTTGGTTGATATTATGGCGCTCACATCATTGCCTGACAATATTGGGAAAATTGTTTTCGTGGGAGATACGGTTCCCCAAGATCCACAATTGAAGCTTGGCGATCGCCTGCTGAATTTACTCGAAACTTGTGATCTGAGGGTGATGAATCTCGAAGGGGCCATGAGTGAAACCAGGGAACCCCTGTTTAAGGCTGGGACACACCTCCTGCTTGATCCATCCGGCTTCCTTTCGCTGGCAAAGGTATTCAATGTGGCCGTTCTGGCCAATAATCACGCCATGGATTTCGGTGTGGAGGGG
>JAGHEC010000184.1 GCA_021159525.1 Deltaproteobacteria bacterium
ATGGGGGTCACTGCCTCCCCTCCAAGACGGGACAATAAAATGCGTACGGAGCGCTCGTCGACCGCCCCGTGACTAGTAATCGCCTTTATGGAACGGCAGGCAAGGACTACCGTCTTATGAGAGACTATCCTTGGGGCTGGATAAGAACGAATTCAAACGCTCACCTGCCGTTCCCACGAGCTGTAACCGGTTTTTGTCCCGTCTTGGAGGGGAGGCAGTGACCCCCTGCGCGGGCATAACGTTGCGGAACTTTGGGTGGAATCTGTTTGGTTCCGGCGGTCAGGCCGTCTTAAGGAATCGCGCATTTGGGCATTTTCAACAACAACAAAAATGCTTCGGGCAGATCCGCACGGGGGCCCACTTGTTCCGCAAGCCGGTTCAGAACCCGCAGCGGATCGTTCTCAAGCTCTGTTTTGTCGTAATGAAGGCTGTAATATGTCAGGAATCTCTTGAGAACCTGCCTTAAGTCCACGAGCTTCAGCATTGTCCCGCGGTAGAATTCCCTCTTGGCTGTAATAACAAGCCCGGTGGAGGTCTCGGGGCCTGCATCCAGTACAAGGACATATCCCAAGACCTCGTCCGGCAGGGGGGCGTCCTTCGAGGGATCGGCCTGCACAGGGCTCAAGATCTGAAACAGATTGCCCCTGTGAACACCATGTCTGAGCCCGTAATCCATGTACAGGATAGAGAACTGCCCCAACACGGAAGAGAGATTCTTGGACGCCACCACAGGGATCTTCAACGGGCCCGAGGATTCGGACAGACCAGGTTGAGGGCTGGCAAGATGCACACACGGCGATATCGGCTGAAAAGGGATAATGGGGTTGCCCACCTGAATGGGCTGGCAGGAATTAATGATCTCGGCCTCGAATAACCGGGGCATGATTTCCTTTTTCAGAACCAGCCTTCCTGAAAATTTAACGGTATATTCCACCTCCTTCCGCGACAGAGGCTGATCCACTTCACATGGGCTTTCAAACACCGTAAAGAGATCGCCCAGCTTAACAGATCGGCCGGTTTCAAAGGTCACGTATACCTTGTCCCCCCTTGCCAGGAGAATCCTTTCGGTCACATCTGCCACGATATGGCCCCACGGCTTTGTCTTTTCGAGGGAGAGAAATCCCAGGCCATTCATGTCGGTGAATGCCGAAACATCGATCCCCAACCTGGCGTGATCCTGCGATCCGGAATTTCGCCCTCCCGGGCCTGCGCCGCACCGGACCCGGGCCACATTCAGCGGGAACACATCAAGGACGAGTATGCCTGCGACAATCAAGAGACGAACGATCAAATGGCGTCTTCTCATTGCGATCTCCTAAATTAGAAATCCGCGAAAAGCCAGGAAGTCTCGCGGTGCCAGGCAGCCACGGCGCCCTCCCGGCAGTCGCGTCAGAAAAACCCTCCTGCCCCTGGTTATTGAGCTATTACGTAAGCCAGACAATCCCAAATTTGACCAAAAATCACCCGTGAACGGTTACAAAATTCTTAATACTTCGAATATGCTGATAGAGACAGTCACGAAAGGCGCTTTTGCGGCCTTCTACCTATCACAAACACCCTGGCCTCACAAGATAAATCTCAAACCTTCCCATCGTGCCCGTGCTCCCGGGATTGTCTTGTCTTGACATGGCATTAGCATAGCCGCCACTTCAGCCCATTTTGCTCCGAAGAGATCTGTTAATATAATCCGCCAGCCCATTCTCCCTGCATCAATATCCATGTTGACTTCCAATGGAATTTCCCTTAGAGGAAGTTTGGGCGTCGCCATAAAGGTGACTGCCCTACGCAAGGAACCGACCTGAAAAGCGCCACATCCCAACAGCAGATCAGCGGCCTCGAATCCCTATCCTTTGAAGGGCGTCTTCCGATCATGCTGCGATGGTTTGAAGCCGTAGTCGGGGCGACCGTCCATCCGGGAATCTGTTCGGGGTTTTTCTTCTGATCTTTCAATCAGCATACGCCCCGGCGACGGGATCAAGTACAACCGTAAGAGGAAAGGAGCATACGGCAATGGCCAAGGCCGAAGGAAGGATTTTTGGATACGAGAGCCCGGAGAAGATCCGGACCGACTTTCTCGAGACATTTAATTTTGACAGTCCTGGTCAATACATCAAGACCGAGACCAGCGAGTTTATCGCGGCCTGCCCATTCAGCGGCCTCCCGGACGTGGGCCGTCTCATCATCGAGTATTACCCCGAGGGGGGAAAATGCATCGAGCTAAAATCCCTGAAATACTATGTGGTCAGCTTCCGGACGGTGGGCCTCTTTCAGGAAGGCGTAACCAAACGAATCTACAGCGACCTGAAGGAGGCCCTTGGAACGAACCGGCTCAAGGTGACCACCATCTACAACACCCGCGGGGGGTTTGCTACCACGTGCATCGAAGGGGCATTATAGGAACCGACATTTGGAAGCTCAAAGCTGAAACCCTGCAACATCTCTCTTTCGCCCGCTTTGCTCAAACGCGCAGGGATCAGGGAGATGGATTTTTTCAGTCGGAATCCTGTGAATGTTCCTGATTGGTTGCACTCCGTGTCTCAGTTGAGTGCGTAAGAGATCCAGCGTGCTGAGGACCGTCGCCGGGTCCCACGGTGACCAGGACATACCGGTCCGGGAGGATGATCCGGTGGGCTGCATTCTGCATATCCTCGAGGGTGACCGACTCAATGTTTCGGACATACCGGGGAAGATAGTTGTATCCCAGGCCGTAGAGTTCATCCAGAGTCATCTGCATGGCCTGTCTCCCGTTGGTCTGAAGCCCGATCAGGAGATTCCCGGTGAAATACCTTTTGGCCGCGTCCAATTCCTCGCGGGTCAGTCCTTTTTCTCTGATCCGCCGGAGTTCTTGAAAAATTCCGTTTATGGCGGTCTCCACCTTGGCGGGATCACATGCCATGTAAACCCCGAAGGCCCCGGTACCCAGTCCCGGGTTCCTGAATGCGGTAACAGCGTAGGCGAGACTCCGTTTGTCCCTGAGTTCAATAAACAACCTGCCCCCCTGGCCGGCAAGGGCCGTCTGGAGAAGGGCCATGGGCGCATCCAGGCGGCTCCCGATCCCTGCGCCCACATATCCCAAGATCAGATGGGTCTGGGCCCCCGCCCGTTGGATATGGGCCAGGCGGGGCTTTTTGAGAGAAGGTTCAACCGCGATCTCCGGCAATTTTTTATCTGACGAAGGAGCTCTCTCAAATAAGGTCTTAACATAAGGGATCACCTGGTCCGGGTTGAAGTCGCCCGCCAGAGTCAAGACCATATTGGAGGGCCGGGCCACAGACCTGTACCAGATCGCAAGGTCTGAACGCGTGATGGATTTGATGGTCTCTGCGGTCCCTGTCCGGGGATGGCCGTAGGGATGATCCGGGTAGAGGGTCTGATAAAAAAGGTCGAAGAGTTCCCGCGTGGGCCGGTCCTTCTTGGCCCGGATGCCGGCAAGTATGTCTTCTCTGACCTTGGCCATCTCCGACGCGGGAAAAACCGGGTTGAGAAGGACATCGGCCAGGAGTTCCAGCCCCCCGTACAGGTCTTTGCTCAGGAATCTCCCCGAGACCCCGAGGGTGTTTCGGCCTGAGAATCCGCGCAGGATCCCTGCCCAGGATTCCACGGTTCGGGCGATCTGGGCCGCGGTCCGATTCCGGGTCCCCCGCGTCAGCATGTCGGCTGTAAAACCTGATATGCCCCATTTACCTTGAGGTTCCAGCCGTGTCCCCCCTAAAAAGGCGGCTGTCATGGAAACCGCGGGGATATCTGGATTCTCTTTAAGGATGAGGCGTATACCGTTCCCGAGCACCACCATGGAAGGCTCCGTCTCTTCCTCCGGCTTTTGGTCGGCCTTGGCCGACGCCGCAAAACCCCGGGGCATTACCAAGTCTGCCACCGCCTGATTCAGGCTGATCCCGCTATCCTCGGGGGCCAGGATCCCGATGGAGAGGTTCCGGGGCCTCAAGTATTTCCGGGCGACCCGCAGAACGTCGGCACAGGTCACCTCCCTGATCCGGGTCAGATACTCATCCGCGTTGGCCATATCGCCGGTCATGGTTTCAAAAAAGGCCAGGGTTCGGGCCTGCCCGGACATGTCTTCCATATCAAAGACAAAGTCGGCCTCTGAGATCGTCTTGGCCTGGATCAGCTCGGCAGGGAATACCGGCTCAGTGGTCAGCCTTGAGATCTCCTCTCCAATGGCCGTGAGCGCGGCGCCCAAATTGTCGGGGTCCAGGGTAGCATCCACAGAAAAGAGACCGGGGTCTTTGAGGGCATAGATTCCCACACCAATGCCGTGCACCAGATTGGCATCCATCTTAAGCCGCTCATAAAGTCTCGAGCTCTTTCCACGACCCAGGATAATTTCAAGGATGTCCAGGGGATAAATATCGTCGTGGGTCAGCCCCGGGATGTGCCAACAGAGGTTCAGATAGACCTGTTGGACCCTCTCCTCCTTGAGAAATTTTCTAAGCCGGGTCTGGGGGGGCTCTTGCGGTCTGGATGGCTTCTTTCCGGCCCTCTTCGGAAAATCCTTGACCAGGGTTTTGATCTTCTGGAGCACTTCGGCCGTCTTGAAGTCCCCGACCGCCACAAAGACCATGTTGTCAGGGGTGTACCACTTGTCCATATAAGCCAGGATGGCCCTGCGGTCAAATGAACGGATGGTCTCTTCGTATCCGATAATGGGCCGCTTGTAGGGATGTTTTTGGAAGGCAAGGGCCATCATGTCCCACCCCAACTGCCTTTCCGGGATATCCAGGGAACGCCGGTATTCTTCCAGGACCACCTCTTTTTCCCGTTTGAGTTCCTCGGAGTCAAACAGGGAATGCTGGATTGCATCCAGAAGGACCTCCAGGCCCGTATCCACCTGGCCGGCCGGAATCTCCACATAGTATACTGTCCTGTCAAGAGACGTATAGGCGTTGATGCGACCCCCGGACGCCTCAATGCTCCTTGCGATTCGCCCCGCAGGCCTGGAAGGGGTACCCTTGAAGATCATGTGCTCGATCAGGTGCGTAATGCCCGCCTCTTCCTCGGTTTCGTTGGCGCTCCCGGTCCTGACCCAGAGCTGGATGGCGGCCACCGGTGCGCTCCGATCTTCTTTAAGAATGACGGTCAACCCGTTATCAAGCCTGTATCGTTGAGCCCCGTCTGTGACTGACAAGGCATAGACCGGACCGGCCAAAAGGAGGATGATTGCAACCCCGATAACAGATGCAATGACGAGGTTTAAACGCCTCATAACAGAGGTCGGTCTTTTATTCAAGATTTTCAAATGATTAGCCTCCTTCCTGTTAATACTGACATATTGTATTCTTTTTTTCTTGACACACTATATCTTGTGTATAAAATAGATGGCCTCTACAGGGATCGTGCAGACCGTAATCTTGTTTGCCCGCCCGGCTACACATACAGAGGGCTTGGAATGGGATCTGTTTCACATTTGCCGAACATGCAATCGGCCCCGGGCGGTTGTTAGAATATAAATTATAGGCCGCGGAGACGCAAGGGGAGCGGCCCGGGGACGACGTTCACAACGGGAATTTCCAGTGCGAAACGGCAGTCCCTTCCAAAGATCCAAATCCCAAATAATAAATCCTGACAGGAGGTTTCCATGGGACAGCAGGGCAAGATCTTGGTTACAGGGGATGAGGCATTTGACCTCGGGGCGTACAGATGGGACGACAACCGGTTTTCCGATCTTTTGGTTCAAGCAAATCCCATTAATGCAGACCAGGCAATGGACATCAGCCGGTTTCTGCGCGAAGAGATTGCCAAGCTGGAGCTCCAGACCATCACCATGCCGATTATCGAGCACATGATTGAGGCCAAACTTATGGAATTCGGGCTCTCAAAGACCGCGCCGATCCGTCTTGATAAATCCATTTTCGTGAGAAGGGGTCTTGAGCTGTCTGAAAACGCGCTCCG
The DNA here is from genome assembly GCA_021159525.1 of Deltaproteobacteria bacterium. Lineage (GTDB taxonomy): Bacteria > Desulfobacterota > DSM-4660 > Desulfatiglandales > Desulfatiglandaceae > AUK324. The sequence continues at coordinate 5,908 of JAGHEC010000184.1, forward strand.
GGTCCTGGAACGTCGATATCTGAGAACGGACGAAGAGGGCCGGGTGATCGAAACCCCTGAAGAGATGTTTGCCAGGGTAGCCCGCCATATTGCAAAAGCCGAGGAAAAATATGGGGGAGAGGCCTGTGTAAGGGAAATGGAAGATATCTTTTACCGAATGATGACCGAATTCAAATTTCTCCCAAATTCCCCCACCCTCATGAATGCCGGGCGCCGACTCGGGCAGTTGGCCGCGTGTTTTGTCCTCCCTGTGGAAGACAGCATGGAGGGCATCTTCGACGCCCTCAAAAATGCGGCCATGATTCACAAGTCAGGGGGTGGGACCGGTTTTTCCTTCTCCCGCCTGCGGCCCAAAAAGAGCCGGGTCGGGACCACGGGTGGGGTTGCCTCAGGTCCTGTGTCGTTTATGAGGATCTTCAACACCGCTACCGAACAGGTGAAGCAGGGGGGTACCCGAAGAGGAGCCAATATGGCGATCCTCAGGGTGGACCATCCCGATATCATGGAATTCATCTACTGCAAAAAAAATAATCGTGAGCTCAATAACTTCAACATCTCAGTCGCTGTGACCGAAGCATTCATGGAGAGCGTCAAGATGGGGAAGGCCTATGACCTGAAGGATCCCAGGGACAATCGCAACGCAGGGGCACTGGATGCAAGGGAGGTATATGAGGCCATGGTAAAGCAGGCGTGGGAAAACGGGGATCCGGGGATCATTTTCCTGGATCGGATCAACAAAGACAATCCCACACCGGGCCTGGGGGAGATCGAAAGCACCAATCCTTGCGGGGAGCAGCCCTTGCTCCCCCTGGAGGCATGCAACTTAGGGTCTCTCAACCTGGCGAAATTCGTCATGGAGACCGACCAGGGGCCGGCCATTGATTATGACGGGCTCAAGCAGGTGGTCTGGTGGAGTGTACGGTTTCTGGACAACACCATCGATATGTCGCAATACCCCCTTCCCGAGATAGACATGATGGTGAAAGGAAACCGCAAGATCGGTCTGGGGGTAATGGGGTTTGCGGACATGCTGTACCGGTTGCGGATTCCCTATGATTCTGAAGAGGCCCTGGAGACGGCCGAGTCGGTCATGGCCTTTATTCAAGAGGAGTCCCGCGCGGCCTCCAGGGATCTGGCCAAAGAACGAGGGGTTTTCGGGAATTTTGATCAGAGCGTGTTCAGGGACCGGGAGGGATGCGCCTACCGCAATGCTACCACCACGACCATCGCCCCCACCGGGACCCTCAGTATCATTGCCGGCTGCTCCAGCGGTATCGAGCCTTTGTTCGCCCTCAGCTTTGTCCGCAATGTCATGGACAACGACAGACTGCTGGAGGTGAATCCGCATTTTGAGGGTGTAGCCAGACAAAAGGGGTATTACAGCAGGGACTTGATGGATGCCGTTGCCCAAAAAGGGAGCATCCGGGACATGAAGGAAATCCCTGAAGAGGATCGGCGGGTCTTTGTGACCGCACACGACATTGTCCCTGAATGGCATATCCGCATGCAGGCGGCTTTTCAGAAATACACAGACAACGCCGTATCCAAGACGGTCAATCTGCCCCGGGACGCCACGCCCGAGGATGTCCGAAAGGTCTACGACCTGGCATATGAACTCCGGTGCAAAGGGGTAACCATCTATCGGGACGGGAGCAAGGAAAACCAGGTCCTCTCCTTTGCCGAGGCCGATAAACACCCTCGCGAGAGTGGATTCATGACCGCGGTGAGAGAACGACCCGAGACCCTGGAGGGCTTTACCACCAAGATGATGACCGGCATGGGGGCCCTCTATGTCACTGTAACTGAATATGAAGGCCGGCCCTTCGAGGTATTTGCCACCATCGGGAAATCAGGCAGATCAACCACTGCAAAGACCGAGGCCATCGGCCGGCTGGTCTCTTTGGCCCTCAGATCCGGAGTAGGGGTGGAAAAGATCGTGGAGCAACTCAAGGGGATCGGAGGCGAACACCCGGTGTTTCAAAAGGACGGGCTGGTCCTCTCCATTCCCGATGCCATCAGCAGGGTCCTGGAAAAGCGCTATCTGCAAGGTCAGCCGGTGAAGCGAGAGGGGGGGCAAAAAAACAGCCTCCTGGGCGAGACCTGCCCGGAGTGCGGCCAGACCATCAGCTTTGAAGAAGGGTGCATGACCTGCCACTTCTGCGGGTTTACCAAGTGCGGGTAGTCGCATTCGGCTCGAAGCCCAAGTCTCAAATCTGAATCAATTATCCGTATCACCTCAATAATTAGGGGGATAACTGCGAAGCTAGTGCCGGGGCAGAAGAATTTTTCTTCCGCTCCGGGCCTCCGGGCTGGTCTCTTGAGTGACTTATCTGAGGGGGACACTTGCCCCCTCCGCATTCTCGACTTCGTCGAGCTGCGGCTTCCCCCACTGATAAGTCACAAAGA